>DASRCD010000440.1:0-7823 GCA_035653315.1 Candidatus Angelobacter sp. | reverse complement strand
TGCCGTAAGCGTTACGCCCAGCACTCCTACAGTTGCCGTGGTTGTTGCCGTGACGCCATTTACACCGGTCGCTGTAGCAGTGTATGTAGTGCTGGTACTCGGCGTGACAGGCGCTGAGCCGGAAAGGGCCAGAGAAGTCTGGTCTTCCGTAAGGATTGACGGCGAAATTGAGACAGAAAGCGCGTTGGTGCTGTTCCACGTAAGAGTTGCCGACTGCCCCGGGCCTATCACAGCGGGCTGAGAGCTCAGGGTAATCGCGGGCGCAGATCCCGCAGCCACTACATTCAGAACGGCTGTGGACGAGGTTGACCGTCCATTGGAATCCGTGGCCGTGGCCGTATATGTTGTTGTTGTAGTCGGAGTAACCGTAGCTGTACCGGTCATGGGCAACGTGCCCGAGCCGACAGCCGGAGAAATGGTGAATGAAGCAGCGTTGGTCACATTCCAGGACAACGTTGCGGACTGACCCGCAATAATGTTTCCTGGCTGGACACCGAAAGCAATTACCGCCTGGGATGGCCCTGTGTTATTGCCACCACTGGAGCCTGGGCCGGAAGCCCCAACTCCACCGCAACCACAAAAAGCCAAAGCAATTAAAACAAGGGAGATCTTAAGCAAGCTCACTACTGGGTTCGACCGAATCATGGCGCATTCCACCTACCTGGTAATGGCTGAGATGTGGGTCCAGCAGCTTGGGTTGCGCGACTTACATTTTAGAAACGCTCCTGCAATGAGGCGCAAAATTTAACGGATTGTTAACATTTTTACCACTTCAATCATAAAGTTGACGGAGTGAATCTGCGAAAAACATGGAACCGGTTCTTCCACAATTTTCTACCGGGAAACCATCACCCTTAAGTTGAACAAGCCCGCCTTTGCGCGGGCTTGCTCACCTAAATTTACACCCCTTGAATTATTACTATCCGGGCAATACTTACTACTTAATGGTTGCTGCGCCGGCGGCTGCGCATTGGCCGTCCTGATCACTCTGGGCCCCGGAAAGACCAATAGCGCCCACAATTTTGCCTTCGCTAATCAGCGGAATACCGCCTTCCACCGGAACAGCGCCACGCAATGCAAGAATGCGTATGCCTGCGCCGCCCGCGGCCAGAGCATCCTGCAATGCCTTGGTGGGACGCTTATAGAGCGCCGCCGAGCGCGCCTTATCAATGGCGACATCGGCACTGCCATTCTGTGTGTTTTCCATCTTCTCGTAATAAATCAGCGTGCCATTCGGGTCCACAATAGCTACGGCCATGGTCCAATGGTTTTTTACCGCTTCCGCCAGTGCCGCAGCGGCCGCTTTTTTTGCGTTCTCCACGCTGATGGGTGGTCCATAAGGATTAGACATTTGCGCCTCCATTCCCAGCGCACATAATGCCAGCGTCAGGATTGTAAGTATTTTTGAAATACGTAAGAACATGGTTGGGTGCTCCTGTTTTCTTCTTGTGCCTGCAAAGTTGAACCGGCATATCCATTCTGATAACACTCCAAAAACAAGGCATTTTATAAATTTGTCTGCTGCGATCTTACTAGTTGTAGTCCGCCTGAATGCTGCGCGGCCACAATCTTATTGAAGGATGGCAGTCTAAGTGCCATGAATGAGGAGTGTCAAGCAGACCCCGCGCAGTGATTTGAAAAATCGCACTTCCATTCAACTTTGCGACACAACAGAAATCAGAGCTGCACGATAGAATATGTCTTGCATCTTCAGCACCGCGCTCGTGATCCAAAAAATATGACGGAAAACATGGAACCGATCTCGCACTTTTTTTATTCTGACCGCCTTAAGCTCCAGTTCTGGGATTACGGGCAGGATGGCAAACCCGCGCTGGTGCTCGTCCATGGTGGGCTTGATCATGCGCGCAACTGGGACTGGGTGGCGCGTTCTCTGCGGCAGCATTATCACGTCTATGCTGTTGATCTGCGCGGACACGGAAACAGCGCATGGGCCCCGGGAGCCATGTACAGCATTGGAGAGCATGTGCTTGATCTCTCCGCGCTGCTCGATATCATTGACGAATTTCCTATCCGGCTTGTGGGCCATTCGCTGGGTGGAATTATCGTGCTGCACTATGCAGGCATCTATCCTGAACGCGTGAAGAAAGCAGTTTCCATTGAAGGCATTGGGTTCCCCGCCGCGCATCGTGTGCATGGGCCTGCTTCCCAGCGCATGCGCAGGTGGATTGAGCATCGCAGGGAAATTGAAAAGCGCAAACCTAAACCCTATCCCAATCTTGAGTCTGCGGTGGCGCGCATGAAAGAGGCCAATGCACGACTAAGTGATGAAGTCGCCCGCCACCTTACGCTGCATGGCACTAATTGGGATTCTGAAGGCTGCCTTACCTGGAAATTCGATAATTTTGCCCGCGCTCTGGCGCCCTTTGGCCACACCCTTACTGATACCGCTGAAATTTACGGACAAATCACCTCTCCCACCATGCTCTTCTGGGGACTGGAAAGCTTTGCTCCGGTGCCGCAAGATGACTTGCGCGTAAATGCCATCCGCGATTTACGGCTGGTGAAAGTCCCAAAGGCAGGACACTGGGTGCATCACGATCAGCTGGATTTGTTTTTGAAGGAGACGATTGAGTTCCTGGCGGATTAACCGGGACTTACTCAACGCAGCACAAGTTCTTCAATGATTGGCCCGCGACAAGTCTGAAACCAGCAATCCGCTCTTTTCTCTGCCACCCTAATGGGAAGAATCCCTACGCGCCCACAGCCATCTTCCCTTTTCTTGCGGCCTTCTGCCATTCCAGCAATCCGGCAATCGACATGGCGAGAAACACCACATAAAGCCCCGATGTGAGATAAAGATGTTTGTAAATATAAAGTCCAATTACCAGGACATCACCCACGATCCAGAACCACCAGTTCTCCACCACCTTGCGCGACATCATGTATTGAGCGGTAAGAAATAGAGAGGTGGTAAGCCCGTCAGCAAACGGCACGGTGCTGGGCGTGTGGCGGAGAATCCAGTAAAGCGCGGCCGTTGCCACTGCCGCAATGGCAAGATAATTCAGCAATCCCGTGGCGGATACGCGGCTTACATCCAGCTCAGAATGATTGTTGCCGCCATGCAGCCAGTTCCACCAGCCATAAAAGGCAATGGCCATATAGACGAATTGCAGGCCTGAGTCGGCATACAGGCCGGACTTATAAAACACAATAACGTAAACAAAATTGTTGACGATGCCGATGGGCCAGTTCCAGATGTTCTGGCGGATGAGCAGCCATACGCAGAGCGCGCCAGAGACAAAGCCAGCCAGTTCCTGCCAGTTTTGCGCAAGAAAGCCGGCTATCACAGACCAGAGCGCGTGCATTGCTGCTTAAGGCTTGGTGGCTTCGCCGGCTTTATAGATATAACGAATGGAAGGTTTATAGATCAGCAGATTAGACGCGCTGTTGCGGTTCACCTTGATGCAGTTGCGGTCATACCACTCGATGACGCCCATTACCTCTTCGCCATTTTTCATTACCACCACCACAGGAATTTTTCCCTGAATCTGCTTCTGGTAGTAATAATTTTCCGCGTGGGTCTGCTCCGGAGGAGCGTTGCGTCTTGGACCTGCGGAAGGCATGCGATCTGTGCGCTCCAGCCGCTCACGGCGTTCTGAGACCGGCTCTGTGCGCGGAGCAGGCGTGCTCAATGAAGGCCGGATCAGTTTCCGGCTTACAAATTCCTCTTCCTGTGTTCGCTCGGGTGCCTGCCGTGCTGCTGTGGAGTCCATTCCATCTTTCATAATTATCCGCCCCGCTTAAGAAGAAATACTGCATCGGCAATGGAACGCCGACTTGGCTTTTGCCAAGCTGAACCCTGAAATGTGAACCGAGAACTCAGTGCGGGTTAGTGCTGCTAACGTATCACAGCAACGAAGCAGTTTCAATTGGCTGAAAGGCCTAGACCGTTAATCTTTACATTTATTCATGGATTTGCAAAAGAATATGCGGTGCTCTGATGTGAAATGAACGCCAGCACGCACCAAAAGCTGCCGCCAGTAAGTGAGGCATTCAGGGTGCCACGAGTTCTTGGGTTGAGGTTTAGCGTTCCAGCGTGAGCGCAAACGCATCCAGTGAAAGAGGACGCAGCACATTGCGCCGCATGCCGCTTTGTACCTGGCCAAGCTGCTGCGTTGCGGCAGTAATCCACTTAAAATCCACGGCTCCGGCCAGCGATTTAAGCTCTGCCGCGATATCAGTATTGCGCACCAGTTCCGGCGTGCCGGAGATCAGGGCGAGCAAGTCTTTCAACAAACCGTAAACCGCGGAAAGCAGACGGTCAGTTTTTTCTTTTCCCTCGCCGCCTGCACGATATGTTTCCGTGGTGCGGAAAAGATCAGAGTGCTCAGCAGAACGAATGGCAGTGGCAAGCATTGTGAGCGCATCTTTGCGGGAGGCGATGTACTCTTCCAGATTCAGCGTGCGCGCGCGGCCCACAGCACCACCGCTTAACCGCGCCACAAGCTGGCGCTGCCGTGCATTCCATTCCAGACGCTCTTTTTCCAGGTAACGTTCAATCTCAGCCGAAGGCAATGCGCTTAGCGTAAAAGTGATGCAACGGGAACGAATGGTCGGCAGCAGTTCGCCGGGATTGCGCGCCAGCAGAAAAATAGTGGCGAAGTCAGGCGGTTCTTCCAAAATCTTTAATAGGGAGTTGGCCGCCTCTTTCATGAAAGCCGAATCGGTAAAAATAAAGACGCGCTTTTTGGCTTCCTGCGGTCTGTAGCGTGCGGTCTGGATCACCTGCCGCACCTGGTCCACTTTGATCATCATCTGCGGTGGATCTGGCGGGGCTACCATTACATCCGGATGGGTCTGGATCAGGATGCGGGTTTCGCGCTTATCAGTTTCGCGCAGAGCTTCCCGTGCCTCCACAGCCTCAGTAAAGCGGGAATCAAGGTCTGCCGCCTGCCCAATCCGCTCACAATTGCCGCAAACCCCACAAAAATCAGGAAGTCCATTTATTTCTTTCGGTTGCAGGCAATTCATGGCCTGCGCCAGCATCAGCGCCAAGGTGTACTTCCCTGCTCCCTGAGGGCCGGAGAGAATCACGGCATGGGGAAAACGGTCGCGGGATAGCATTTCCCGCAGCCGCTGGACGGTTTCCTGGTTCCCCACAAAGCTAGAAAATGGCATGCAAGCCATTCTAAACAGGGCTGAGTATCCTATTTTTTCTTTTTTCGACAAAATTTTTCATGCGTAAACCATTGAATGATAAAGATTTACATATTTAGTGAAAATATATGAGAAATTTTTCAGCCCAGCTATATTTCCAAGGCATGTTCTGACTCTACTACTACAGAAGCAGGCTCATCCGTCGACTGCTAAATAGAGGGATATGGACCCGGAAGCCGTATCCCTCTTATACTTTTCCAGCCAAATTCAAACCCACCCAATCCCTTAAAGAACCAGACTCACGGCCATTTGAAGAAATCACGATAAGCATCGTGGCAGACGGCAAGCCACGAATTAAAGTTTTTAACCGGCATCTCATGCTGGCCTAACCCATAAGGCAGATCATCCTTGGCAACAGACTCCGTTCACGTAAACGATGAGGGCGAATTTTTGAATCGCCACGCGCGGAGCTTCAGGGAGAGGGTTTTGTGGTTATTGAATTATTTCAGTTTGCCTGGTCCAGTGTGTTTGGCTGCCGGCATAGAAAACGCACACCATTGATCACATGCCGCGCTGGGCAGCAGCGCTCAAAAATCGCGGAAATCACAGGAACATATTCCGTATGCCTGAGTTGTGGCAAAGAATTCGCTTACGACTGGGAAAACATGCGAGAAATAGATCCCGAGCCTCGCAGGGTGAAGGCAGTTACCGACAAGGCGGCCCAGATTTATGCGGGCAAATAGCGCAGCGTTAAACTTCTAGCCTTTAGTTCCGGTCAGGCGATCATCCCTGTGTTCCAGGGGAGGCGGCTGCAGGGTTGTGATTCTGTCCTGCATCCATGCTTTGCGGATGGCATCTGCCAGCGCATCTTCATTGTTGGTGGCCTTGGAAGGCGCGGGTACAGAGGCCAGCGGCGTGGACGCGGGAGCAACTGGCGTGGTTGCAGCGGGGAAATGAAGGACCCGCACCGTTGAGCGGTTTGGAGTCCGGCTTTGTTGTTTTCTCATAGGTTTCTGGTGGTCCATGGATTGGTGCTCAATTCTGGTTTTTAAATATTAAGACAAGTTTCAGGCAGCAGGATTTGATGCTTTGTCTGACGGCGTCACTTCAGCATTCGTTACTTCAGCATTTGTTGCCGGTTCTGTTTCGCCGTTGCCGGGGAGCTGCCGTCGTGCTCCGGCGTTCAACTCAAGTGTTGCTTTCACCATATTGGCGCGAATTTTAAAGCCATTGCTCTTGAGCTGTTCTGCGCGCTCTTTGATCCTTTCAGGTGTCGCCTTCATTCTTGGTCCTTCTTATGAACGTTTATTTGAACGTCGTGTTATTGAAAGATGAATATGTTGTTAATTGAGAGGAGCAAAGACTTACATTAGGTTAGAAGCAAAATCCGGCTAAAGGATGCATGTATAAGTACTTGGCGCGATTCGGCACACGCATTTCTATAAGACCTTAGTTCAGAGCTTAGAAAATTTGCCTGATTGTTGCCGGTTTTATGGCTAAGTACGCTCTCTGCCATGCCCTCCCAAGGTTTTTTACGCTCTGTCCTGATAGCTGCGGTTTGCCTGTTTTCCGGGATATTAACCGCGCAGACGCCTACACCTTCTCCCACGCCAGCCGATGAGTTCACGATTGTGGCCCTGCCGGACACGCAATTTTATTCGTCGCTGCACCCGGAGATTTTTGCCGCACAGACCAACTGGATTGCTAATCACGTGCAGGACCAGAACATCCAGCTTGTGGTGGGCCTGGGTGACATTGTGGATGGCGGTGGCGTCCTGACGCAGTGGCAGAATGCCGACGCTGCCGTGCGCCTGCTGGACGGACACGTGCCTTACATGATGGCCATGGGCAATCATGATTATGATAAGAACGATCCCGCCAGCCGCACTGCATCCAGCAAAAACTTCAACACTTACTTTGGGCCCGCACGGTATGCCACCGCAAGCTGGTACAAGGGAAATTTTCCCGCTGGCAGCAATGAAAATTTTTATGGCGTAATCACCGTCAATGGAAAGAGCTATCTCATCGTGGTGCTGGAATTCGCCGCCCGCGATACCTCCCTTGCCTGGGCTGACGGCCTGATCAAAGCCAATCCTGATAAAGACGTGATCATCGTGACCCACATGTTCACATACGCCGACAGCACGCGCATTTCCCAATGCGATGAGAACAGCGCGGCCAGCTTTGGCGTGGGCCAGGACAACAACGGCGACGATATGTGGTGGAAGCTGGTGCGCAAGTATTCCAACGTGCATCTTGTGCTAAGCGGACACGTGGTGGAAGGCGATGGAACCGGCCGTCGCACCGATCTGGGCATCAATGGAAATCTGGTCAACCAGATTCTCTCTGACTATCAGAGCGATCCCAACGGCGGGAATGGCTATCTGCGCATCATGCGAATTTCACCTTCGCTCAACCGTGTGAGCGTGACCACATACTCGCCTTATCTTGACAGCTTCCTCACCGACGATCACAACCAATTCACGGTGCCCTATCGCAATCCCGGTGTTTCTACCGCCGCAGGCACTGTTTCAGGCATAGTGAAAAATGCGTTGACCTGCGCCGTTGCTCCCGGAGTTACGGTCACTGCCAACGGTGTCTCCGCGGTAACTGACAGCAATGGCAACTTCACCATCGTTGCGAATGCGCGCAAATCCCTGGCCATCACCGCCACCAAAACCGGCTGGCTCAGCGACGCACGCACC
>DASRCD010000439.1:0-3985 GCA_035653315.1 Candidatus Angelobacter sp. | reverse complement strand
CCAGGGTGTGATTGTTGGAACTTACTTTCTTTCTTCGGAAGATACTGCCCATAGCTTCATGTGGAAGGCCGGAGTGTTCAGCAATTTGAATCCTCCGGATAGCGGCGGCCACTCGCAGCCGACGAAGATCAGCAATGCGGGCGACGTTGTGGGCACGTATGTTTCTACCGCCGACGGGCTGCAACATGGATTTTCCTTTGACCAGGGAAGATATACCAAAATTGATGTGCCAGGTCTTCATAGCACAGGACTTGACGGCGTAAACAAATTCGACAATGTAATCGCAGAGGCCATTCAGGGGACGAAAACTACCCTGTTCAAGGGATTCTGCTCAGCAGTGTTTTAACTTGCAAGGCAGGGGCTTAAAGCCCCTGCTTTTCAAATCGCGTATGCGGTCTGATGGGGCCGCTCTTTGCACCTTTCCTTTCTTCGGCACTGTTCATTTCTGAACACTGTGGTTTCAGGAGCGCACACCAGTTGTTCAAGAGCGAGGCTGATAGCTATCGCTCAGTCCTTTGGAATGAATAACTTTGGCATAGCACTTTTGGCAGCGCAGTTGCATTTAACAGCGTATATACCAAAGCCTCACTAGATGTGTGGACTCTTTTGAGGAACTGCCCTAATCCCACTTGGCCGGAGAAAACGGAATGCAAACCATAGTTCAGGATGTGCGCTACGCCCTGCGCCTGATGCGGCGCAACAAATTAATGACCATCATCGCCGTATGCACGCTGGCGATCGGGATCGGCGCGAACACATCGATATTTAGTGTGGTTTACGGCGTGCTGCTGCACCCGTTGCCCTATCCCGGCAGTGAAAGGCTGGTTGCGGTGCTGGAGCGCCAGCCGAAGATGACACTCTCGGTTGCATATCCGGACTATGAAGACATGCGCGACAAAGTAACCGGCTTTGAGTCATTGGCCGGATCGCAGCGCGCAAGTTATAACCTGACCGGCATGGGCGATGCTGAGCGTATCCAAGGTCGGCTTGTTTCAGCGAATTTTTTCTCCACGTTTGGCGCCCCCATTTCCATTGGTCGTGACTTCCGCCCTGAAGATGACCGCGAAGGCGCCGCGCTTACCACCATCCTTTCTTATGGCTTCTGGCAAAACCGGTTTTCTGGCGCGCGTGACCTGCTGGGCAAGGTGATCACGCTCAATGAGAAGCAGTACACGGTAATCGGCGTGGCGCCGGCCAGCTTTAAATATGGCGAAGGTATTGAGCTGTATACGCCGCTCACGTCCGCCAAAACCAAGATGTGGGGGCGCGGCGCGCATGCCGGACTGGTGATGATTGGCCGGATGAAGCCGGGCGTGACAATGGATCAGGCTCGAGCGGAGCTGAACACGCTGTATCACGCTTTAGAAGTGGCGCATCCGGGCGAGGGAATGCCGGGACGCCAGGCCAGCGTGACTCCGCTGCTGGATATTTTTATTGGAGATGTGCAGCGGCCGCTCTGGATTATGTTTGCCGCTGTTGGCTTTATGCTGCTGATTGCGTGCTCAAACGTGGCGGTGCTGCTGCTGGCGCGCGCCACGGCACGGCAGCGGGAATTTGCTATTCGCAGCGCACTGGGCGCCGGCCGCCGCCAGATTCTACGCCAGTTGCTTACGGAAAGCGTGCTGCTCAGCCTTGTGGGTGGCGTGCTGGGCATTTTTGTTTCCGGCTGGGGATTGTCATTGCTGCGCGCAGCCAAACCCGCGAACCTGCCGCGAGTGGAAGAAATCACGCTGAATCCGTGGGTGCTGGTTTTTACCGCCGGAATTGCCGTGGTTACCGGCATTCTGTTTGGGTTGATACCGGCGCTGCATGGCTCCAAAACCAGCGTGAATGAAGTGCTGAAAGATGAAGCGGTCCGTGGAACAAGCGGCCGAAGTGGACGCTCTCGTAATGTGTTGGTGGGCATGGAATTTGCATTGGCGCTGGTGCTGCTGATCGCCGCTGGATTGACGATCAAGAGCTTTGTGCGGTTGCTTTCAGTGAACCTGGGATTCGTGGCGGAGAACCTTACTACCTTCCAGCTTTCATTTCCGGCGCAGAAGTATCAACCGATACAGGCGCTCCATCTGCTTGATAGGTTCCGTGAAGAGGCCGCTGCGGTCCTGCAGGTGCAGAAGGTGGCTTACGCGAATGGCGCTCCACTGGTGGACACGGTATCACAAAGTTTTTACCGGATTGAAGACAGCATGCGCGACATAAAAGCGCTACATGAAGCCGCGCTCAATATGACTGAACCTGAATTTCTGGAAACAATGAAGATCCCATTACTGCGTGGACGCTTTCTTACTCATGAAGATCGGGCGGACACGGCAAAGGTAGTGGTGGTGGATGAGAACCTGGCCAAAGAGGTCTTCCCCGGACAGGACCCGATCGGGCGGCAGATCAAATATGGCGACAATGACAAGCCTAATATTATGCAGATTGTGGGCGTTGTGGCGCATGTGAAGCAATACGGACTTGACGATGCCACTCCGGTAAAAACGCAGATGTACACTCCGCTGGTGCAGGCGCCGGAAGATTACATGAACGACATGATCCGGCAGATGACGGTGCTGGTGCGCAGCACCAGTGATGTGGCCTCATTAACCCACTCCATGCGGGCAAAGCTGGCGCAGTTGGATTCCACTCTGCCGCTTTACAACGTGAAAACGTATGAGCAGGTAATTCGAGATGAAACTGAGGTCAAGCGTTTTACCACTGCGCTACTGGCTGCTTTTGCCGGCCTGGCGCTCTTGCTGGCGGCAATCGGAATCTATGGCGTTTTGTCTTATGCCGTGGAGCAGCGCACACGAGAGATTGGAATTCGCATGGCGCTGGGCGCGAGTGGTGGTGCGGTGGTGCGCATGATTGTGGCGCAGGCAATGCAGACAATCGGGCTGGGACTTCTGGCCGGCATTATTGCCGCGCTGGCGCTCACAAGATACATGAGTTCCATCCTTTACGGCGTGCATTCATGGGACCCAATGGTGTTTACCGGGATTACAGCGCTGCTTGCGTTGGTTGCACTACTGGCCAGCTACATCCCTGCGCGCCGGGCGACGAATGTGGATCCGTTGACTGCGGTGCGGTACGAATAAAGGCCGTCCATTGCTGGATTTCGCGCTTGGCGCTTTGCTTGCACCGCTTCCAGACGTGGGTTCCCTATGCGGGGGGATGGACTAAGGTGTCGTGGTGAATGCTGATTTTGCACCCTAAAATCCCGGCCTTCATCTAATCTATACAACTCATTATGGAACTCATTGTTTATACATCTACCTGGTGCGGCGATTGCCGCGTTGCCAAGCAGTGGCTTACAAAAAACAAGATCGCTTTTACTGAGATCAACATTGAGGAGACACCCGGAGCGGCAGAAGAGGTCGTCCGGAACACGGGAAAACGCGCCATTCCGCAGTTTGTGATTAATGGGCGGTGGATCCAGCCTTACACGCCTGGCCTGGGATTCAAGTACCAGGAAATGGCCCAGCTATTTGGAGTTTCAGAGTAGATTTTTGGCGAAGGTTCTGCGCGGGGCAGTTCTGCATAAGCGCAAATCATTCTTGTTTGCAAAGCTAAGCAAAGCCGCGCGAATTTTTATCTCCAGCGCGGCCTGAGTTTGTGTTTCTTGCTTGAGCGTTTTAAAGCTGCTCTGGTCTCAATTCTTATCATGTTTGTTCATGTGCATGTGGCGCGAGAGCCAGGGTGCATGCCGTTGTAATGAAAGCGGTATGCGCAGGCGCAAGACCCGTTCACGGTGTAGCTCATCGACAACGGAGAGTTCTCGCGCTTTTAACAGGTCCTGTAACCCAACTAGTCCAAGCAGTTCAGCTTCGGAGTTTCGCTTGACCACTGGAAAGCGCGTAAGCCCGGTAGCGGCCATGCGATTCACAATAAAGCGGAGAGGCTCGTCGGGATGGGCAACCACAGGTTTGTTCATAAGGACGTCTGCCAGGCGCAGTTGACCGGCTCCATCATTGGCGGCACTTTCCCTGATTTTTTTCAAATCATG
>DASRCD010000438.1:0-4308 GCA_035653315.1 Candidatus Angelobacter sp. | reverse complement strand
GCGAGGCTGCCGCCATCAATACTGAAGTGGAGCAGCGCGCCATGCTCTTTGAACTGGTGGAGCGATTGCCGGAAGACCAGAGACTGGTTGTGATACGCCGCTTTGTGGACCAGAAGAGCATTCGAGAAATCGCGCAGGAATTAGGCCGTTCGGAAGGGGCAATCAAGCAGCTTCAGTTTCGCGCTTTGGAAAACCTGCGCAGCCAGATGAGGAGCCACTATGAATAAGCTTTCTGTTTACGATGAACTTGATTCTGCCATAGAGCAGATGCTGGCCGCTCCGGAATCAGCGGTGGAAAGCCGCGAGCCACGCGTCGCCGAACTCATGAAACTGGCTTCTGACCTGCGGCACCTTCCGCGAGAAAATTTCAAGACACGGCTGTGCCTGGAACTGAAGTGGGAAGCGGCCGGCAGGGCGGTCTCTGCCGGCATCCAGACAGCAGTTGTGAGCGCGGAAAAATCCAGTGCTAATAAAGATGTGCTGACCAGTCTATTCGGCAAAAACTGGAGTGGCTACCCAGTGCGCCGAATGAATTTTGCCATGTCAGTGGCCGCGCATGCAATTGTTATCTTTTTGGTTGGCGCAGGATTCTTAATGGTGAAGAGTGCTTTGCCCCAAATCGTGGAGAACAGAGACCACTTTGTCACGTTGCAACCATACATTTTGCCTGCCACTCCCAAACAGAGCGGAGGCGGCGGGAGCGGTGGCGACCAGGAAAAATCATTCGCCAGCAGGGGCATTGCCCCAAAAGCTGCGCGCGAGCAGCTTACGCCACCATTGTTAATTACGCGCAATCAGACTCCTCGACTCATTGCCGATGCCACCATCATCGCGCCGCCGGATTTGAATGCGGTAAAAGAACGCCAGATCGGCGATCCGCTTTCAGCCCTTACTCAGCTTTCAAATGGGCCAGGAATAAGCGGTGGAATTGGGGGGAATTTTGGCGGAGGTGTGGGGACCGGCAGAGGCGTGGGACGCGGCAACGGAGTTGGAGGAGGCTGTTGCGATGGAGTTTACACTCCCGGAAATGGCATTAGCCAGCCACGGCCAATCTATGCTCCTGAACCTGAATTTTCTGATGAAGCGCGCAGGGTGAAATTCCAGGGTGACGTGACGCTGGCGGTAATTATTGGCATGGACGGGCGTCCCCGGAATCTTAGTGTTGTGCGCTCACTGGGCATGGGTCTGGATGAGAAGGCCATTGAAGCCGTGCGCACCTGGCGCTTTGAACCAGCCAGAATGAATGGGCGTCCGGTGGCCGTGCAGATGAATATTATTGTGAACTTTCACCTTTATTAAATTCGCTCCGAGAACCGGCGTGCATTTACCTGCTCAGTGCCGCCGGGTTGCGAAGGGCCACGAACTTCTAAAACTGCAACAGTGCTGGTTTTTTGAAAGCCCTACCTTGTTTTCATCCGGCGTTGCTGCGTCTAGATTTTCGTGGCTTTTATTCTGCACCAGTGTTTGTGCAGTTCTGGGACTTATCTTCCGTTGACCGTGTGTTAAGCGGCGGTTAAACTGAAGCAGTCCTTCGCCCAATAAAATGAACACAACTGCTGACGTAACCACAGCCAACAAGATTGAATCGGTTGCTGAACTGAAACGTGTGGCCAATCGCCTGCGCATTGAGATTATCAAGATGATTGGCGCAGCAGGAAGCGGACATCCCGGCGGGTCGCTTTCTGAAGTTGAGCTGCTGAGCGCGCTGTATTTCCGCGTGCTGCGGCACAATCCCAAAGATCCCAACTGGCCAGACCGCGACCGCTTTATTCTTTCCAAGGGCCATGGCTGCCCGGCGCTGTATGCAGTGCTGGCAGAGGCAGGATACATTGATTATTCAGTGCTGCCGACGCTGCGCAAGATGGGATCACCGCTGCAAGGGCATCCGGACAAGCGTTTTTTGCCGATCCTGGAGGCCAACACCGGATCATTGGGCCAGGGAATTTCCGTTGGCATTGGCATGGCACTGGCTGCGCGCCTAGACAAGAAAGACTGGCACACGTTTGTAATGGTGGGTGACGGCGAAATTCAGGAGGGCCAGAATTGGGAAGCCGCCATGTTCGCGGCTTACCACAAGCTGCAAAATCTCACGGTGATTGTGGACTACAACCATCAGCAGCTTGATGGGTTCCTGAAAGATATTCTTAATCCTGCGCCGTTGCTGCAAAAGTTCGAGTCCTTTGGCTGGCGTACGCTGGAAATTGACGGGCACGACTTTAACCAGGTAATTCCCGCGCTGGAAACGGCCCGCGCCGCAAAAGACGGCAAGCCTACCTGCCTTATCGCTAACACAATTAAAGGCAAAGGCGTGTCATTCATGGAGAACAATCCTGAATGGCATGGTGTTGCTCCCAAGCCGGAGCAGGTGGCTGCGGCGGTGGCTGAACTGGAAGCAATTGCGAAACAGCTTTAGACATATTGCCGCGCAGATTCGCACAGATCAGAATTTAGCCGCGATGAACCGCGAATTGTTTGGATGACAAGGATTGGGATTTATTTCATCCGTAAGATAGAACTGATGCAAGAAAAACAAGGAGAGCCTCTTGAGTTCAACCACCATTTCCAATAAACCGAAATTTCAATTGAAGATGGGTGTGGCCACGCGTGAAGCATACGGACAGGCGCTGGTTGAACTGGGCAAAAGCAACCCTGATGTCGTGGTGCTGGACGCCGATCTGGCGAAATCCACGTTCAGCGCAAAATTCCAGAAAGAATTTCCTGACCGCTTCTTTTCCGTGGGCATTGCCGAGGCCAACATGGTTTCAATCGCCAGCGGCCTGGCGCTTTCCGGCAAGCTGCCGTTTGCTTCTTCCTTCGCGGTGTTTCTCTGCGACAAAGGTTATGACCAGTTGCGCATGTGCGTCGCTTACCCTGGCGTGAATGCAAAATTTGTTGGCTCCCATGGCGGCATCTCCATTGGTGAAGATGGCCCAAGCCAGCAGGCGGTGGAAGATTATGCGCTAATGTGCGCACTGGCCGGCTTTGTGGTGCTGAATCCCTCGGACGAGTTCTGCGCGCGGGCGCTGGTGCATCGCATGGCGGAGCACGTTGGCCCGGTGTATATGCGTACAGGGCGCCCCAAAGCGCCAGTCATCTATGGCGCGAATGACACATTTGAAATCGGCAAAGCAAAACAGCATGGTGACGGGCGCGATGTAGCCATCATCGCCTGCGGACTTGAAGTGGGCTATGCGCTGGAAGCCCAGGCTCAGCTTGCCGAAGAGGGAATTCACGCGCGTGTGCTGGACATGCACACCATCAAGCCTATTGATGAAGCCGCAATCGCCAAAGCCGCGGAGGAGTGCGGCGCGATTGTGACTGCGGAAGAACATTTGCTCGATGGTGGACTGGGATCACAGGTGGCGCGAGCGGTTGCCAAGTCGCGTCCTGTGCCCATGGAGTTTGTCGGCGTGCAAAATACTTATGCCGAATCGGCAACGCCTGAACAGTTGATGGAGAAATATGGACTGACTGCGCCGTTCATTGTGAAAGCGGTCAAGGCCGTTCTGAAAAGAAAAAATCACTAAGCCGCGAATTTCCGCGAATGAACACGAATAAAATTAGTTTCAAGGCTGATAGCACTTATCTTCATTGGCAAACAAATTAGTCCGCAAAATTCTTTCGATGAAAGCGGCCCACACATTTTCTGTCTCTCATGTTGCTTAATACTTATTTCCCAAATTGAGACCTGGACATGTACGTAATCGCGCAGAACCCGATTGAAGGCCGCAATGCGCGCCTCATATACTGGCTAGGCTTCACAGACCAAACTGCAAGAGGTATGTACAATGCCAGAAAATAAACTGCATGCAACAACACTGATCGTAGGCGAGGAAGGCAGCACGTTCCGTCTTGGAGAAGAAGACACAACGGAAGCCATTGGTGAAGAGAACCCATCGTCACCGTCCGCGGAAGATCCTGCGTCATTTACAGCCGGAGAGACCCGCCACGGCGGACCTTTCGGCGCTTATTAAGCTTCAATTTTCCTTGGGACAAAATGGCACTCTTATTGGCGGGCGGGTTTGAAGATCCCAATCTCATAGCTCTGGCGAATGCCGCCAAAAATGCGGACGTGGAGTTAGTGGACCTTCGGCTGCCCGCCTCTGAAAGTCCTGCTTTCTGCTGGACGCCCGGTGACGCCCCGCAGGTTTCCGGCAGCAAGATAAATGCCGCGGGTGCGTTCATCCGCTATGACGTGTTTGGCGGAATGAAAGATCCACGCCCGGAAGTTTCAGCGCGCGCCTCAGCGTGGTATCAGATTGTGTGGGGCTGGCTGCTGTCTGACCAAAACATCCGCCTTTTCAATCG
>DASRCD010000437.1:0-4045 GCA_035653315.1 Candidatus Angelobacter sp. | reverse complement strand
CTCCCGGTATCTCCGCAGCGCCGAGAATTGGCAGATCGTCCGGCGTTCCAGGGCGCAATCCAGCCCAGCTCTCAATGATCTGCGCCGAAGCAAGACCGGGGATGTATTTAGCAGCGAGATTCAGCAGGTTTTGAATCACGGTTGGCTCCACAGTCTTGTCAAAACCCACATCTTCCACGGTCGCTCCAATCAGGATTTTGCCGGAACTGCGAGGCACAATGTAAACCTCTGGAGCACGCACCACATGATTTAGTGCGGCTTGCGCGGGCTGCACATAAAGCATTTGCCCTTTTCGTGGACGCACCGGCGCGCCCGCCCAGGATCCCTGACAATTCACTGCTTTATGCGCCACGAGCCGTTCTTTATTCGGAGCCGCATTAGTGACCGCCTCCACATCCTGCCCCAGAGCGCGAAACTCCTGCACTGCTGCCGTGCGTATTTCAATTCCACGGTTCTGTGCTACAGCCAAAGCAGCCTGCATAAGCAGCCTGGGATCAACACTGTCTTCCTCAACAAAAAATGCGTTATGGCCAGCGGACTGGAGTGACGGCTCCAAACGGACGACGTCTTCTAAAGAGAGCTTTTTATAGTGCTGAGGTGGTTGTGGCGATTTCAAAAATGCGATTGTGCCATGGCGGCGAAAGTCAACACTCAAGCCTGATTCTATTTCCAGTTGGCGCACATACTCAGGAAACATGCGTGCGCTGGCAAAGGCAATCTCACGCAATTGAACGGGAGTTTCCGGATCAGCCGCAGCAAGCATTCCAGCCGCAGCCCATGAGGCTTCCCTGCCCGGCCCGCTGCGATCCAGCAGCAACACTTTAGCCCCATGCGCTTGCAGTTTCAGCGCCAGAGACACGCCTATGATGCCGGCGCCGGCAATGATTACGTCCCAGGAATTCACACCATCTATTTTATAGAACAGTGAAGTTGGATGAATTTGATGCGCAATCTTGATGGAAGACAAGTAAATACTTTATTGCGCGCTGCTCTGGGCTTGCGCCCGGCTTTCTGGCTGTCCGTTGCCCTGCACAAGTTTTGAAAAAACCACCAGTCGTTTTGGCGCTGGGCCTATGTAATAGGTGGGATAACACGTAATAAGAGTAAGCTGGGCGTCAGTGGTCGGCTTTATCACGCTCATATCTTCCGGCATAACTATTTTTTTGCCCGTGACTGCGTAAGTAAAGGTCTGGCCATTGCGGCGGACCTGAATCTGGTCGCCTTTGATCAGCTCATATATATGGCGGAAAAAAGTGTCGCGATGGGCTGTGATCACTGCGTTCCCGATCTCGCCCGGCATGGCGGTTTCTTTCATGTGCCCGGGTCCTTCAGAAAGCGCCCGGCGCGATGATCCTTCCACCACGATTGCATCCATATTGATTTTGGGAATGATAACGCGGGTAAGCATTTCCGCCTGGGAAATCTGCGCCTGCCCCGGCGACCCTACAGTCGCGGCCTGCTGCTCCCACTCTGCCTGTAATTTCTGCTGGGTGTGGTACATCCCCCAATATTCCATTCCGACATAACCAAGCAGGCAAACCCCTACGATCAACAGCGTCAGAGACAAGAATCGCCTGCTCAAATGAGGACGCACTTTGTTACTCCATGCTGAACGCGGTTGATTGTGAAATCCTGCCATAAAGCGTTAGATGCATATTCCAGCAGCTTGCGTTTAGACATGGCAGCCTGTGTGCTGTTGGACTTAAGGACCAACCGGGGTTGCTTTTCAAGGAAATCGGGCGGCGGCTAGAGATAAAGATTTGGGAGTAAAACAAGTCACGGCAGATGATTGAAGATAGGAGAGATGGGCAATAATTTGACCTGCTTCCCTGAGCATCATAAAATCGATGCTGTCAGTCATTTCTCACCGACTTACGTTTACTGCCCCCTCGTTCAATGGTAGGACAGCTGACTCTGGATCAGCATATCGGGGTTCGAATCCCTGGGGGGCAGCCAATCTTTGATTCGCCTACCTTACCTGACTCGCCTATCTCACAATTCAATCCCTTCGTAGCTAAGTATTGACTTGGACTAAATCTACTTTGGCCGCTTCGATTTGAAAGACGATTTAATACAGGTATTGCAATCGGAGAGAACAGTGCATGAGATGGGTCCCACCCTTCGCAAACACCGCGAAGGATGGGGTACCCACCATAAAAAATCAGTGAACATTACCTCGGTGAAAGAGGCTGTTCGTGAATCGCTGGCTGGCCTTGGGCTGGGGTCTTGAATGAAAATACCGGGCCCACTGGCTGGCCATTTTTGTCAGTCATGCGGACGTAATAAGTAGTGTTAGGTTGCAGGTTGGTCATTGTCCCGCGGTGGTTGTCGCCGCCGGACTTCTCAATGGCATCAACCGCCTGGGTAAAGTTGTTGGGATCAGTGCTGTACTGCACAACCAAGTCCTGGCCCTGTCTTGAGGTCCAGGCGATCTTTGCTTGGTTGGCATTGGCAAATTCCAGCACAGGCCTGGTGACCTGCTGGCCGGCTGCCTGGCTGGTTGCAGGGGTCTGGGCCGCGGCAAAGCAGGCGCAGAGCAACAGAATAGCTGCCAAAGTAAACGATTTCTTCATAGGGTCTTCTCCCGTCATGTGGCTACAACAAGTGGCTATTCATGCGAAGCTTGAGCTTGAGAGAAGGTTGTCCGGGAAGGACGGGCTTAGACGGCGAGTAAATCGTTCAAAACATCTCTGAAATCTTTTCGACAAGTTGCTCGGGTTCGCCTTTGCGCACAAAAGCATTGGCCAGCGTAGTCATGTCCTCAGGCATCCACATAACGTCGGAAAGCACCACAATCTGCAGCGAGGGCCATTTCTCCCGGACCTTCTTTGCAATTTCAGGTGCCGTAATTCCTGAGCGATATTTGTAATCGAGCAGCACCAGATCGATTTTGTCGTCTTCAGGAAGCATAATGCTGGTGTTCTCAACCAGCAGGCTGGTTGTGGTAAAACCCTTTCGCTGCAAAATGAGCGAATAAAGCTTGAGATGGAGCGGATCATCATCGATGATGAGAATTTTCGGGGCCGCATCCATAGAGATACTCACAGGTTTGAAGATTGTATCGTCAGAAGGATGTCCCTGTCCAAAATGACAGAATTCTCTTGAAATGCATCCAGCAAGCCGCTGCTTAGTTTCTGGGTCAAAGACAACTCTTCGGAAACAATCCGCACCCAATAGGGCTTCGTACGTACTCTGGTTCACAAAGCTTGCGTTGCATTGCGTTTTCTTGTACTACATTTCATTGAGCGACTGGGCCTAACCCGCCTGTTTGTAAATACTGTCCAAGGAGTTTTCGTTGGCCAGAGAACACACTGGTTCCCGCCGCGCCGTTGTATTGTGTTGCGTGGCGCTCCTGTTTTTGGGAGTCACCTATGCACAAGGCCCTAACGATTCCCAACAAGAAAACCCTGTCAAGAAGCTTAGCCTTGAGGAACTTGCCAATGTTGAGGTGACCACGGCTTCCAAAGAGCCTGAGCAGGTATGGAACACGCCTGCCGCCATCTTTGTCCTCACATCAGAAGACATTCGCCGGTCCGGCGTCACCAACATTCCTGACGCGCTTCGCCTGGTACCCGGCGTTGAGGTTTCGCGCAATGGCTCCATTGGATATTCCGTCGGCATTCGTGGCTTCGAAACCGTATTTTCCAAAGGTCTGCTGGTAATGATTGACGGGCGTTCGCTCTACACCACGCTTTTTGGCGGCGTGTACTGGGACCTGCCTGACTATCCGCTGGAAGATATTGATCGTATTGAGGTGATTCGCGGCCCCGGCGGAACAATCTGGGGAGCAAACGCCGTCAATGGCGTAATCAACATCATCACCAAAAACAGCAAGGACACTCAGGGCCTGCTGGTTTCAGCCGGTAGCGGCAACGTCGATCAATGGCGGAACACGCTTCGTTATGGCGGCACGCGCGGCAAAATGACCTACCGCCTTTATGAGGAGTCTTTCAGCGTCGGCCCGGAATTCCACTTCACTCCGGGCACCGTCAACAATTTTGACGATTGGTGGACGATACGCGGAGGCTTCCGTACGGACTGGACG
>DASRCD010000436.1:0-2750 GCA_035653315.1 Candidatus Angelobacter sp. | reverse complement strand
TGCGGTTCTGGAATACCTGCCAGGTTCTCAGCTGCCAGGTCTCTGCGTTTATGCGGATTTGCTTTTGCGCTTTTGTTTAGCGACCTTGGCGGCCTGCTTGCCTAAAGCAGTTCTGGTCTTCTTGGGTAAATGGGCAATCGTGCGCTTCTTTTTGGCTGCGACAGCGGCTTTTTTGATGTTGCGCCGCGCGGCCGCGCGTTGTTTCTCACTTGGCATAATTTATTCTCCCTGCAATACTCAGTGCCGCTTAAAATACTGCACCGCGCGTTCATGTGCCTTGGCCTTCTCCAGTGATGAGAATGTACCCAGGTTGCGGCGCTTCCCTGTCTTGGGATTTTTCTTGCGTGAATACAGCCGGTATTCACCGGATTTTAGTTTCCGGATCATGTCAGGCAACACCCCAATTTATGGTCAGTAAGATGAACCTTCTCTGTTCTAGGTCGCCTTGCGGAAAAATGGGATGACTTGCACTGTCCGCTTCCGAACGCATAATCCCGATAACGATCACTTAATGCTTCGGTCTAATAACTGTAGTAGGCGCTTAAGCAATGCAAATCAATCACTTCATGCTTAAATGCGCTTGGAAGGCTGGTTGCTTATTGATAGCCGGAACTCTGGATGAAACCAGTTCGGCAAGGCGGGTCCAAAGGTCTGCAACTCATGCACGTATTTCACAGCGGGAGGACGGCATGGCAAAGGTGGAACGAATTCGTGAAGTAGTAACCGGTACGATTGATCTGGAGTATCTGCGCCAAAAAACGGAAGCCGGATGGAAGCTGGTAGCCATGGAATGGCGGCGGGAAATCCCGGGCGAAGAAACCAGCGAAGCCGTGTTTGTGGAAGAGATTCCTTACGGCATGCGCGTTGCCGCGGATTGCAGCCGCCTGGAAGAAGATCCGCGTGAACGGGATGTGCTGGTGCAAATGATGGAGTTGATTGTGCAGGACTACTCCATCACCCTGGTTGCGGCGGAGTTGAATAAACGGAACCTTCGCACTCGCGCTGGCAGTCCGTGGAATCCGGTGGCTGTGTTTAACATGCTGCCCCGCCTGATTGAAGTGGGGCCGCATATTTTCTCCACAGACGATTGGGAAGCACGGCGGGCGCGCCTGTTGAGGCTTGTGTAAAGTCATCTTGGCGATCAGCACCTGAAACGCGGCTGCAAAATAGTTACCTATGCAGGCGGGAAAGCAGTTTCCTGAGACGATCAGAAACTGCTTTCAAACTGTGAAAAAGCTTTTTCCAGTGCCCATTCCTGCTGCGCTTTTTCGCTTGAGGAAAGCAGCTTGCTGCAATTTGCAGTAATTTTGTCTGCTTTGGGATTTTCCACCGCACAGGCCGGTGAGCGCGCTCCTTTGGCGGGATCTTTCCAAAGATTTTCTCCGGGCAAAAAACTGTAGACCAGACTGGCGCGCGCAAACTTCTTTAATTCGAGATAGCTAAGATGGTAAGTTTCAGCCGCGCGTTCATACTCCTGCGTAATGTCGCCGCGAGAAACTCCTTCATCATCGGTTGCCAGCGCAACCGGTACCCCGAACTTCAGGTAGATGGGCAATGGATGATGGATTCCCGTGACGTTGAGAATCACGTCATTGCTGGTAAGGCAGATTTCCACCAGTATGTGCTGCTGGGCCATCATGCGGAGCAGCGCTTCAGGGTCCGGTTCCTGCATCACGTCCACGCCGTGGCCAATGCGCTCTGCGTGGCCGGTCTCAATAGAAGCGCGGATGTGAAAAAGGTCTTCAGGCGGGACAAGTTGCGGCGTAAGTTCCCCTGCATGAAGCGTGACATGGACTTTGGGATAGAGGCCGTGCAGGAAATCCAGAATTTTCATGTGCAGATTGAAATCATGGACCGGCACGTACCAGTCTTCTGCCATGACCAGGTTCAGCCCCATAACGCGCGGGTCTTTCATCGCCATTTCAAATCCGGCAAGAATCTGCGCAAAGACTATTTCCTTTGCCAGCCCTCGCGAGACCTGATAAAGATAGCGCACCTGCACGTTGCATCCGGCCGCTGCCTCCGGTTCTCCGCAGCGCATTTCTTCTTTTTCTTTCTTCTCGGTTTCATCCAGAAATTTGCTGGCATCGGCCACGGCTTGCGGCAGCCCGTTCGATAAAAGCTGGTCACGCATTTTGCTGAAGTCGTCATTCCATCCCAGCGCAAGTCCGATCTTGCTTGATGCGCCACCATCAGGATTGAACATGATCTCCATATATTGCAGATGGTCTTCCGCCGCTCGTGATCTCACTTCCGCCAGCATCTCCGCCGTATGGTTATAAGTGGCCGCGCCAAATTTCCCGAAGGTAGCAAAAAAATGATCATGCCCGGATTCTGCCCCGGCATGAAACTGGCGCATGGAAAATGCATCCAGCAATTGCTGGTAAAGCACCGGATCTTTAAGCGCCACGGTGGCCGCAGGTTTGTTGCTGGCCGGATCGCAGGGAGGCTGTATTAATGACAAGCTGCCGCGATCAATACAGAGTCCATCCTGGGCAGCCCATTGAATCATGCTTTCCGCATACACCGCGCCGGAAAGATGGTTATGCAGATCACCGCCTTTGGGCATGCTTTGCAGGAATGCGTGCAGCAGCAAAGGCTGGTTGCGAATCGACTCAAAATAGCGGGCTGTCTTTTGTTCTGCTGAAGTTGCAGAACCAGATTTTTTCTGCGATTGAGCATGTGCCCCAGTGGCAACAGAGAGAGCAATCAGCCAGGTGCAAACAACTTTGGTCGAACGGGCAGCTAAC
>DASRCD010000435.1:0-4845 GCA_035653315.1 Candidatus Angelobacter sp. | reverse complement strand
ATCTGAGCGCGGGCTCGGGAAACATTACGCTTAAAATTCCTTCGCAATCTTCTTTTAATATTGACGCGCGCACCTCTTCAGGCTCGCTCAAAGTAAATCATCCTGTGACTACCCAGGGCACGGTAGCCCACAGCCATATCCAAGGCAAGGTGGGGAACGGCGGAGCAATGGTGGATTTGCATACTGGTTCAGGCGATATTCAGGTGGATTAAGCCTCTGCAGCTATATGCAACTCCTATAATAATAATTGCAGTTTGCAAGTGGGCTATATCTAGAAACTATAGCGACTATCGTTAAATTCATCGCACATTGGAAACTCTAATCCCATTCCAAGAGGGCTTTAATCCGTTTGCAGCATTCTCTCTCTCGTTCGGCGGATTACTTTAGTAACACGTAAGGCCTGTCTTAACCCATAGGTCTTGCCTATTTCACTCAAAGTTCCCGCTCCGGGCAATCAGGCACGCAGGCTGGTTGTTAAGGGTGCTGACGGGTGGCTGTAGATCGGTGTGCAAAGTGCAGGAATCAGTCCTGCGCGTCTGCGCTCGCGGTCCATAGATACTTCCCTTTTCTCCCAATCACAATCACTGCCGGCAATTAAGAGTGTTGGACAGCGCCGGTATTTTGCGCCCGCAAAAAAATGCTGCGGACGCCAGAGGAAAAGTGTGTCCATGGGCTCATGAATTCAAGAAAAGGAAGTTACCGCAATGAAGTATCCCCTGGGAAACAACTACAAGCCACAGACAACCTCACGCAGAATCAATGACTGGACGCAGCCAGCGGCGTTTCCATCGCCAGTTCCAACGCTGGTGGAATACTTTTCGGGTTTTATGCGAGCAGCCCGGCAAACTCTCTCGTTTTCGTCGGTTCGCAACTTCTACCGCGAGTTGGACGCTACAGACAAAGTGCTTTCCCGGCTAAGTTGGGCGCTCCTATTGGCCATTCTAGTCTTTGCTGCATTCGCCTTCTTCGCTTCTGGGACAATGGCAACAATGAATTCTCTGGCCGTTAGCCCATGGATTAAACCAATCAAGTTTTCCATCTCATTCTCAACCTATGCCACCACCATCAGCCTGTTTCTGCTGGCGTTGCATATTCCTGAATGGCAGTTGCGTCTGGTGCGGCGAATGATTGCCGCTACTGTTGCAATGGAAATCTTGAGCCTGGGAGCGCAGGCATGGCGCATCGCCTATCCACCGGCAATGCCCACCTTCATTGACAGTGTGCTTGCACAGATCACCAATAACATGGTCATGGCAAACACCGCAATTGTGGTTTGGATGTTCGCCTTGTTTTGCCTTGGCCGCGTGCGCACAGATATGGTGGACTGGCCCATGGTCGCCGGGATTCGCAACAGCCTGATCATCTTCCTGGCCGGCAACGCCATTGGCGGATACATGCTGGCCCGCGGCTCGCATACCGTTGGCGCATCGGACGGCGGCCCGGGGCTCCCCTTTCTGAACTGGAGCACCATTGGCGGCGATTTGCGCATTGCGCACTTCATCGCTCTACATGCCATCCAGATTGTGCCGCTCTTTGCTTACATCCTGGCCCAGATGGAACCCGTGTTACCTGTAAAACAACGCAAAAAGCTTGCTGCAACCCTGGCCATCCTCGTCGCACTGGGCGTAAGCGCGACATTTATTCAAGCAGCGTTAGGACACCCTTTGCTCACGCTTCACTAAGCCACCATGGCTGACTATTATGCCTGGCTTCGGTACTCTCTTCTTTCCATTCCCGAGAGTACCCAAGCCTGGACGGAAGCGGGAATGAAGTCAGAAACGTCAGGTCGTGGGCAAGGGTGGATGGATTGGAATTGAGCTGGCGAACGTAAGCGACGATGAAGTGGGCGCGCATTTATCCGACGCATGGCGATTGATTGAGGAGAGACAGAAGAAGCTTAAGCGAAAAGCCGATTAGTATAGCCAGGAGCAAACATTATTAGTTTTTAATAGTCCCAAAATGTAAATTCATAAATAATTTATTCAATATCTGTTGACATCTATATTGCAAAAATAGTTGGTGTATTGTTAAATGTCTCTCGTTTACTGTCCACCCCCTTGATCCGATCAAGTACGTAGCAATCTGGAAAGGGTTATGAAAGCGCAAGACTATTTAAGAGTTGCCAATAAACTATTCCTCGCTTTAATCTTCCTAATAAATCCAAGTATAGCTGGCCAATCTTCTAATCCATTATCAACCCAGGAAGCAATTGCAAAACCAGTCTCTGCCAGAGCGGTGGACAATCAAATCAAAGCCTCAAATTTGCAAAGTAGCAAATTAAGTCTGGCAGCGCCCCACTTGCAGGCAAATATTTCAGCAGTTATGGCCAATGGCCTGGACCAGATTAAATGGGACAAAGACCGTTTAATAACTTTTGGCAAAGGTACTACCCAGGCATCCATTTCGACGTATGAGAAGGACGGCAAACTCGTTTTCAGCGCACCATTAAAGTTTGAAAACTCTGCCAAGACCTATGTTAAGGATGCTGCTGCAACATACTCCGGAACAGTAGCAGTGGCAGTTTCCACAACTACAGTGGATGGCGTAATCGCTGATTTAATTGTTGAAGCAGGGGAAAATGGGATTCAGCGGGCAGTCCGTACCTCTCCATTTAATCCATTGAAAATATGCGCCACGCAAGAAGGAACGGTCTGGGCCTATGGATGGGAAAGAGATGCCTCCGGCAGTGACCGCCACGGCCATCATGCAATGTTACGGGAGTTCAGTTTTGAAAAAGGACAACTCAGGTCTGCAATAGATCGCGATACTGTCCGACCACCACAAGGTGTGCCCGTTCACGGAAGAAAAGATGAACTGCAAATGAAATGCAGCACAAACAAGGTTGCAGTTTTCAATGGCCCTGTAAATGAATTGATTGAATATGATCTTGCGAACAGCAAGGTAACCCGTCAACCGACTCCATTCTTTCCAGAGAATGTGGAAATTACCGGCGCTGCGTTCACCAATGCCGGAGAATTTTATCTAAGCACTCTTGACCGGTCCAATCCTCAGGTTTCAACCAGCATCCTTCATCTCATACTGGATGCGGACGGCAACGCAGAATGGGTCCCTATCGCGACTCTTGCCTCCAATGGAAAATGGTTTCGTCTGCTAGGAAATGATACAGACGATCTTGTATATGCACGTGGATTGCGAGAGCCCTTTCTATATTGGTCTGCAATCACTCATTAATCCGTAAGGCTCGCAAATAAAAACCCTGACAATTAAAGAACAAAGTTTGCATTCTATTGGTTTAGACCAAGGTTAGGTGGTGCTGAATGAATCAAGAAATAAAACTACGAACATGCCCACGCCTGAATAAAAATTTCAAGTTGCGCTTGATATTTATCTTTCTTTTCATTGCGATCGGCTGGGACGGCACAGCAAGAATGCAGGCAGCCACATTCCCGATTATTTCTTCCTCGGGACAGAAGATCGCTTCAGTATTTGATGGCCTGTCACCCAGTCAGGAAGTCAGAGACATTCTTGTACGAAGAAGCAAGGCTTCCGGAGTATCTTCATTGAGCAGTTTGGAAAAACCGATGCTATTGCCGTTTGTAAGTGTTGTCACCAATGCAAGCAGTTGCCCCACAGGAGGAGTTTGTGGGCAGCCAGGAACTACGCAAGGTCCGGCAGCGCCCTGCACAGATGGGGACTGCAATGTGAACAACATCACCGATAGTGATGATCCGCAGGATGGTACATTCCGAATCCTATTGTGGAGCGGACTGCTGTGTTAGCTGGAACAGTTGTGCTTTGGGTGTTGGTGGGGATCCTCCTCCCCTGTGTCCGCCAGGACGAAACCCAATCTCGACGGCGGCTGCAATCCTTCACTAATTATTGTGGATGTTGATGGATCCGGGTTTAATCTCACAGACGCTGCTCATGGCGTCCGCTTTGATATTTTTGGCGACGGAACCCCAGTCCAGGTCGCGTGGACAGCAAAAGGTTCAACCAATGCATTTCTTGTTCTGGACAAGAATAACAGTGGATCCATTGAAAGCGGCGTTGAGCTATTTGGGAATATAACACCTCAAGCAGCTTCTTCAGCTCCTAATGGTTTTTTGGCATTGGCTGAATTCGATAAGCCTGAAAATGGCGGCAATGGCGACGGAGTGATTGACGCCCGAGATGCAATCTTTTTAAAACTTCGTTTGTGGCAAGACATCAACCATAACGGCATCTCCGAGCCAAACGAACTTCATACCCTCACTGAGTTGGGAGTTTATTCCATTTCGTTGAACTTTCATTTTTCAAATCGAGTAGATGCTTTTGGGAACCAATTTGAATTCCGAGCTAAAGTTGCAGATCAAGCGAACAAAGACGGTGCCCGCTGGGCATGGGATATATTTTTTACCTGGCTCAATCCATAGCTGTTCAACATAGTAGTTTTCTTATGCTGAGAGCAGCGTTGATTTTTTCAAGGCTGTACAGCTTCGCTATTGATTCGCTCTACAATATGCGCTATGGTGAGATGCCCAAGGGTATAAGCAGTCATTTTCGATCTTTGAAAAATTCACAGGCAGCAACTGACTTTAGGATTCAGCTCAAAGCGATACCAAAAACGGTGTAAAAAATGGCTTCGACTGCCTTATGACTGCTTGTCGAAATGCGGTTTGGCCTTTGTTTGCAACAAAAGTGCTTACCCCCGGGTGGGTGCAATCGGCTGAGCGGACAGGCAGAAGGTCGCAAACATGGCATATCGGGCGATCTGTCAGATGAAAAGCAATACTGATCAGCAAGAAATACTAATCCGCTCAGCTACCTTACCCATCCAAAGGTTCCGCTGCCGCCGGCCCCGCCGCCAAATCCGTTATAGCTGCCCGTGGAAGCTGCTTTACCGCC
>DASRCD010000434.1:0-3035 GCA_035653315.1 Candidatus Angelobacter sp. | reverse complement strand
TCAGCCAGGCCCGCGCTTAAAGCGCCCACAATGGTAGGGATGGTTTTAACCAGGGTAATCAATCCGGCGGCAGCCACAGCGCCCGCGCCCATCGGGCGGATATAGGCGCGATAAATATCATCCACTGACATGGCAGAGATCAGTTTCTGCGCCGGATAAAGCGGGGTGGTCAGCATGCCGCCAAAAAACTTAATGGCCGGCATCACCACCAACCAGGCAAATACGCCGCCAGCAAAAATCACACCAGCAATGCGCGGTCCGATAATGTAGCCAACGCCCAGATATTCCGTGGTGGTGTTGGCGCGGATCGCGCTCCCGGGATAGCCTTTGGGCTGGAAATCTGGCGTGCTGGGCCATAGCCCAAACAGGTTTTCATTCTGGAAAAAGGTATAAAGGCTTCCCAGTCCCAGACCCATGAACACGCGGCTGGCAAATGAACCACCGCGATCACCGGCGATCAACACGTCCGCGCAGGCTGTGCCTTCAGGGTAGAGCAGGTTGCCGTGCTCTTTCACGATCAGCTGGCGACGCAAAGGAATCATAAAGAATACGCCAAGCCATCCGCCGAGCAGGGCCAGCATGAAGATTCGTATCTGCTCCATGGGAAAGCCGAGGAAGATCAACGCGGGAAGGGTAAAGATCACGCCCCCGGCCACGGATTCACCAGCCGACCCGGCCGTCTGCACAATGTTGTTTTCCAGAATGCTGGCTTTGCCAAAGGCGCGCAGGATGCTGATGGACAGCACCGCAATTGGGATGGAAGCTGATACGGTGAGGCCGGCGCGCAGGCCCACATACACCGTGACCGCGCCAAAGATCAGTCCGAAAATGCATCCCAGGATAATTGCCCGGGATGTAAATTCAGGCCGCGTTTCTTCCGCCGGCACATAGGGCTGGAATTTGGGTTCCACCACTTTTGTTGGTACAGATTCGGCCACAGGTTCCCTCCCGCAAGTTGTTAAGCGCAAATGGAATCGAGGGGCAAGTTAGCACATTGGCAGGGGTTGTTACAAATTTTGAGGAAGCGCATCATGACGAGCTCAACAATTCACTCTCATGACCATAAAAAGCCGGTCCGCAGTCGAACTCAATCCCGAAAGAGATCATTTGCGGGAGTCTCTAATAGTATGGATAAAAAATATCAGAAGAATGCATCTAAGCTGTTGATTACATGCTGGTTATGTAGTTGCCCAATGAAATTTAAATAGAAAATGCAGCAAGAACAATTGTTATAATAGTTATGACGTCGTGAAGGATATGAAGAGCTTGCATACAACTCCAGTGTTTTCAGACCTGGAAATTAAGCAGATTGCGAATGGCACTTCTCTTGGCATTGCCAAATGGGTACGTACAACCGCTGA
This sequence comes from Candidatus Angelobacter sp., assembly GCA_035653315.1. Classification (GTDB taxonomy): domain Bacteria; phylum Acidobacteriota; class Terriglobia; order Terriglobales; family Acidobacteriaceae; genus Angelobacter. The sequence goes on along the minus strand of DASRCD010000434.1, from coordinate 1,674 downwards.
GCAACGAGGCATCTCGCTCTTGCAGAAGCCATCTGACAAGTTTGCCAAAGCGGTATCCCGTCTTTCCGATGCTGAAACCGACCTTGATGCGGTGGAAGAACTGCTTGTAGCACTTGGCAGATCCAAAGTTATCACTCCATTTCAGCGCAGCCTGCTTCAGGTCCACTATCTCCGTTAATGGAACTTTCAATCCTTGATCCATTTGGGGATTACCAGACGGAAGGATATCTTCGCAACTTCTTTAAAGAGAAAAATCTTGCAATTGTTGGCCATCTGGAAACTGCTGCTTTTGAAGCCCAGGTTCATCAAACCATTCGTTTTTTGAGAAGACAGCCAGTCATTCATTACGAGCACATTACAGAGGCTCACAAACAACTTTTCGATTCGGTTTATCCATGGGCTGGCCAGGACCGGTCAGAGAACGCACCGCATATAGCAATAGCCAAAGCTGGATATAACAATCTATTTGCTCACCCAGCCGACGTTCGCCGAGCTGCGGAGTATGCCTTAAATAAAGCCAAAGATGTGGCGTACTTGCGCGAACATCCGGGCGAAGTATTCGGCTATTTAGCCCATGCACATCCTTTTCTTGAGGGGAACGGGCGAACGATCTTAACTATCTTTGCTGAACTCTGCCGTAGAGGAGGATTCCACATCCGATGGGAAGAGATAGATAAAGACGTGTTTTGCAGACTCTGACCAGTGAATTGTTGAAACCGGCCAGCAGCATGGACGGCTTACTCTTAAAGTATGTTGGATCCGGGGCTTTATCAATCAAGAGAGAAGCCAAACAACTACGGGCAAATTTCAAACCGTAAACCGTAATGCCGATTCATGATAAATCGGCACATCACTGACTCAGAACAAAGAGGAGAAGCGGGATGGCCGCGAATGAGCGCAAATGGATTAGATAAGGTTGTGCAGGCCCAAGTTTTCAATCTAATATCAGTCCCTCCGTGTCATCCGTCTATGGGGTTCCTCCATCACGTCAACTCGTGCCGATCACATGCGCATCCCGTGCAATCACGGCGGCATCCTGCGGCCTCGCTCGAGGCGGCAATCCCGGCCATTCATGGCGTTCTTTTACGCACATTTCACATTCCTTTTCGTTGCTTTCCTTCCAGCAACACGGCTATACTCTGCCTTGAGCACATCCTTCTACGAGGTATTTGAGGAGGGTCGTCTTCAGTAGTAGTGATCTAAGCCGGGCCCGGATTTCTCACCAGCGCGCGCTTCTCTCGCGCGATGCGGTTCAAGTTGCGATTAAATCCACTATTGAGAGCCTGTTCGGGGTCCTGTTCCCTTCGGATTGCCGTATCTGTAACGCTCCACTTACAAACATTTCCAGCCTGCCGGTTTGCCGGGCGTGCCTGGCAAAAGTTACGCCTCTGGATGGCTTGCTATGCCGGATTTGCGGTGAAAAACTTTTCAGCAGCTTTGTAAATACCGAGGGCGGACCGCTTTGCGGACCGTGCCGTCGCTCGGAGCCGTATTTCCGGCGTGCCGTTTCTTATGGAGCTTACGAAGGCGCGCTGCGCGACCTAATTCATCTCTTTAAATATGAAAGAGTCAAGCCTGCCGGAAAGCTCCTTGGGCGCTTGCTGCATGTAGCAATCTTTAAAGCAGAGCTGCCGGAATCTTTGCTGGTAATTCCAGTTCCGCTATGGTCAGGCA
>DASRCD010000433.1:0-3624 GCA_035653315.1 Candidatus Angelobacter sp. | reverse complement strand
AGGTTCAAATCAAAGTCAATGGTGTTGCCAAACCCCTGGCATCGCGGGCACGCGCCAAACGGATTGTTAAATGAAAACAGCGGCGGCTCAGGTTCTTCATACTTAATGCGGCAGTGCTTGCATTCAAATTTCTGGGAGAAGCGCCACTCCTGCACCGTTTCACCTTCACGCGGAGCAGTCTGGAAGACGGTTTCAGCCGCTTCACGATAGCCGGTTTCCAACGCGTCCACAATGCGCGAGCGCTGGTCCGGCGCCACCACAATGCGGTCCACCAGAACATACACAGGCTGGCTGAAGTCAATATCCAGCAGCGATTCCGGCGTGGAGAACTCAAAGATCTGGCCATTTTGAAAAAGACGGCCATAGCCTTTTTTACGCAGATCAAACAAGCGTTCACGCAGTGCGGTGCTGGTGGCTTCAGCGGCAGCTTTGGCTTTTTTGCCACGGACTTTCTTTTCTTTTTCCGCAGGAGCAGCAGCCGCAGCCTGCACCGGAAAGAGCACGTTCAGCCGCTTGCCTTCGCTCAGGGCAAGGATCGTCTGTGCCACCTCGTCCACGGTGTCTTTCTTTACTTCGCGTCCGCAATTATGGCAGAAGGTGCGGCCCACGCGCGCATAGAGCAGGCGCAGATAGTCATAAATTTCTGTGGCCGTGGCCACCGTGGAGCGGGGATTGCGCGTGGAGTTTTTCTGCCGGATGGCGATTGCCGGGGCAATGCCATCAATCAGATCTACGTCAGGTTTCTCAATGCGTTCCAGAAATTGCCGCGCATAGGCCGAAAGAGATTCCACGTACCGCCGCTGCCCTTCAGCATAAATAGTGTCAAAGGCCAGGGAAGACTTGCCCGAGCCGGAAACTCCCGTAACAACCGTAAGCTGGTTGTGCGGGATCTCAAAATCCACGTTCTTCAGGTTGTGGACCCGCGCCCCGCGAACGACGATTGCTTCGCTTTCCGCTAGCTTTGCTTTTTCCGATACTGCCATGGTTTGAACGCTACAGGCAGCCTTTTCTCCCACAAGCAAACGCTGAGCCGTGAGGCAAGCGCTCCAGCAAGGCCCTGAGAGTGAGGCTGAATCCTTTATTGTACTGGTTTTTGGGAGAGAAGATCACATTGAGATTTTGCAGATGTCCCGCCTCCTAAGACATTCAAACTGAATGAACTATGTAAAGAGTTCTCCATGAGATGCTTGAATCAGGGCGTACTGGAGCAACGAGATGGCAATGGACCATTGGTGAGAGGCGCGGCGGTCATCATCCCCAAAGCCAGTAACGTAGGCGCTTATGCAAAAGCCGGTCTGCGATGAGTCCGCGTTGTGTTCAGCCCCATTTGTGAATGAGGTGGACGAAGTTTGCATAGTTGCAGTTTGCCTTGGATGAAAATGGCAATGCCGGATTACAAATTCTGCGGAAGCTTTTATTTCCGGAGTGCTCTGCAACATCCGGCAAAGCTGCGCGGCCAACTGTTCATGATGACTGAATGACAAGCGGCGGACATCATCGGCAAATATCAGGTCCATGTACGAGACAAACTTATGTCCAGCGGCAAAGATTTCTTCTTCCGGCGTGATCTCCTGAGAATGCCAAACATCGCATTTGGCGGTTTGCAAAGGAAACTCAGGAGAATTAATTCGCAGAAGAAATAGTCTGAGTTCTGGATACTGGGCTGCTTCAGGTATTTGAGAAATGAGAGCAGGGAAATTCTTTAGATCGAAATAGCGCAATGCCGGATTAGAGGAACTCCAGGGGAATTCCAACGCGGGATCGTCCTGCCCCAGTTCCACCGAGAAGTCTGCCTGCATTAGTTCATTCCGTGATGTTGAAAGAAACGAATCATCTGCCGTTCTGCCCAGCGGCCATCATAGCCATTTGGCTGGGCAAGAAACGCACAATGACCTCCATGTGCGGTTTCCAGCAGCGTAATATTTGGGTTCGCCATGATCTTTGCCCGGGTCTCCGGCAACAGGCGTATAAAGGGATCGTCGGTTGCATGAATTACCAGAGTGGGCACGGCAATTTTATCGATCACCCGCGAAGCGGCAGCCCGGGTGTAATAATCCTCCGCATTTTGAAATCCGCAATTGCGCGCAGTGATCAGATCGTCAAATTCACGTATGCTGAGCGGCCGGCGCGCAGCTCTTTTATAAATTTCAGGAAATAATGAGCTTTTCCGTTTGAACCGGCGCATCAGGCTCAACAGGAATTTCCATTCATAAATACGGTTGTTCCATTGATGCATGGCATCGGCTGAAGCAGCAAGGTCTGCCGCCGGAGAAACCGCGGCAACGGCTTTGAGTTCTGTGGGAGCACCAGCGCCAAGATCGCCCGCGAGCTTTAAGACAAGATTGCCGCCCATGGAGTATCCCACCAGCGCCGCGCGCTGAAGTTTTTTCTGGCTAATAACAAAATGAAGGACCGCTTCAACATCACTGGATAAACCGGAGTGATAAAGCGTGGGCGTGAGCTGCTCCGTGCCGCCGCAGGTCCGCATGTTCATGCGGACAATGCTAATGCCCGCGTCCCAGGCTTTGCTGGCTGTGCCAATCACATATTGTGAAAGGCTGGAGCCTTCCAGTCCATGGACAATAATGATGGCGGGCCGCGTTTCCGGCTGCGGTTGCCAATGGCAGTGGCACAGCACCTGTGCTTCAGCAGAAACACGAATGAGACATTCTTCCGGCTTGGGCAAATTGTTTTTACGGGGCAGAAAATTTCCCGCCAAAGTCATGGCGTGCCGATTGCGCAGATATCGCCGTGGAATAAACTGGTCGAATTCGAGTGACATGCTATTGTCTGGCTATCACTACAATATCAGTAGGCGCATTCAGGCCGCCGGAAAATGGTGAACCTTTCAGCGGCGACATCGTTCCGGTGGAGGAATCCACCGAATAAGCCGAGATCGTGTTATCAACTTTGTTCACCACGAATAGAAAATTACCCGTAGGATCAAGGGCCACTCCAAAGGGATGCGCGCCAGTAGCAACTTCAGCTATAGGAGTGAGAGCGCCATTGGCAATGCTAAAGGCAGCCACCGTTCCGGCCTGCACATTGGTGGCATACAAAAATCTGTCATTAGGATGAACAGTAAGCCGCAATGGATTGTTATGACAGGAGACAGAGCAGCCTGGAGCGGCAGATGGCAAAGCCGAAACCGGTGAAAGTGCGCCGGTGGAGGCAATGCTGAATGGAACAATCGCTTGCGACATGTGGTCAGCGGCAAAAAGAAATTTTCCACCTGGATCAGCGGCAATGCCAATGACGGAAGCAAAGCCCGCTGTGCCTGCCGTGGGAAAAGGCGAACCGGATATTCCGCTGAGAGAGCCATTGGCCGAAATTTGAAATGCCGAAACTGTGTTCAGGTCAGAGATCGAGGAATCCGGAAAATTGCTGGCGAACAGGAGCGTGCCAGCCGGATTAATGGCAAGTCCGAAAGGGCTGCTGGCTGTAAAAGGCGATCCTGCAATGGGTGATAACGAACCATTTACCGCAATATTGAAAACGGAAATGCTGCTATCCGCCTGGTTGGCAACAAAAACAAACTTGCCTGCCGCATCCACCACAATGCCCGTTGGCCGTGCTCCGCTGGCAAATGGAGAGCCAGGAATGGCGGTGAGCATGCCTGTTGTA
>DASRCD010000432.1:0-5902 GCA_035653315.1 Candidatus Angelobacter sp. | reverse complement strand
GCTCGCGCAAAATACGAAATTATTGAAACCCTGCATTCCGGCGGTGTGGCTGTTCTGAATGCCGATGATGAATATGTCTCGCAATTTGGACGCGGCTTCAAAGGCAAGGTGGTCACGTTCGGCATCCGCCGCGCGGCAGACGTGACTGCGCGAAATGTAAAAGTGAATGGGGCTGAAGGTTCCACCTTTGACCTGGTTGTAGGCAGTGTTACAGCGCCTGTGACGTTTCCTCTGGTTGGCGAACATAATATTTACAATGCGCTGGCGGCTGCCGCTGCTGCCTTGGAACGCGGTATTCCTCCTTCTGTGGCGGCAGAAGCGCTCTCCAGCATTCAGCCGCCTGACAAGCGCGGGCAAATACTGGATATTGGCGGCGCCACCATTATTAATGATTGTTACAACTCCAATCCGCGAGCGCTGGACGCAATGATTGACACACTGGCCAGTATGAAGGCGAGTCGCCGCATCCTGGTTGCGGGGGAAATGCTGGAGCTTGGGCCCACGGCAGAAGCTTTGCATCGCGAATGCGGCAAACATGCCGCCGAAAAGAAGATTGATTTTGTTATCGGCGTGAGAGGGTTGGCACGCGCGGTGGCGGAAGGCGCATGCGGCGCTGGAGCGCAGGCCCAATTTGTTGAAACACCGGAGCAGGCGGGCGAGTGGCTAGTGCGCAACCTTCATCCCGGCGATGCCGTGCTGCTCAAAGCCTCACGCGGCGTAAAGCTGGAACGCGCCCTGGAGATGTTGGAGAAAGCAGTATTTAGTAATTAGCCTATGCGGAAGGCTTCCGGCCAGTAATCGGGGACCTGCAGGTCTGGAAAAATCATAATCTAAACTTGAATTAAAGCTACGCGTTTCTCAATAAGAACTTTATGGAGTTACAAACCAGATGCGGACGGCTGCAATTTCCATAGCGGCCAATCCAGCAGTGAAATGTGACGGTACACTAGCGGTGAGTGGCAAGATTTTGAGAATTATAAGATTCAAAGCAGCGGAGCAACATAAAAACGCTGTGACTGCTTGCATACTAATTACTAAGTACTAATTACTAAATAACTAAGTACTGGTTTCCCGGAGGAATATTGCTTTACTGGCTTCTTTATCAACGGTTATTCGCCTACTTTCCTCCTTTCCGCATTTTTCGTTATGTGACTTTCCGCACCGCTTTTGCCAGCCTCACGGCATTGTTCATGGGCCTGATTATTGGACCGGCGATTATCCGGCAGTTGCGTGATTTCCAGATCGGCCAATACATCCGCGAGGAAGGCCCCAAAGGCCACCAGAAAAAAGCCGGCACGCCCACCATGGGCGGAGTGCTGATCACCATTGCCATTATCGTGCCCACGCTGCTCTGGGCTGATCTTTCCAACATTTATATATGGCTGGCAGTTTTCTCCACCATCGCGTTCGGCGCAATCGGCTTTGCCGATGACTATATAAAGGTGGTAAAAAAGCGCAATCTTGGCCTCACCGGACGCATGAAGCTGGTGCTGCAATTCACCGCTTCTGGACTTGTAGGCATTTCACTGGTCACACTCACGGCCACCCGCCAGTATTCCACGCACCTGATGGTGCCTTTTATGAAGCAGTTCCGGCCTGACCTTGTTATTGAAAGCTTTCGGCATTATCCGCATTTATGGTGGCTTGCCTTCATTCCATTTGTTGGTTTTGTCATGCTGGTGCTCGTGGGCTCCAGCAATGCCGTGAATCTCACTGACGGTCTTGATGGACTTGCCATTGGCTGCACCGTGATTGCCGCCGGAGCATTAACCGTACTGACTTATGTGAGCGGCCATGCTGTGTTTTCTGAATACCTGGAACTGCAAAAGATGCCGCAGGTGGCCGAGGTAACGGTCTTCTGCGGAGCAATGGTCGGCGCCAGCATTGGTTTCCTCTGGTATAACGCGCACCCGGCGGAAATCTTCATGGGAGACGTGGGTTCCCTGGCGCTCGGCGGAGCAATCGGCACTGTGGCCGTAATCATCAAGCAGGAGCTTCTGCTGCCCTTCATTGGCGGAATTTTTGTGCTGGAAGCACTTTCCGTAATCATCCAGGTGGTCTCTTATAAGTTGCGCAAGAAGCGCATCTTCAAGATGGCGCCGCTGCACCATCATTTTGAGCTGGTAGGCTGGTCAGAATCGAAGATCATTACCCGTTTCTGGATTGTCTCGCTGATCTTTGCGCTGTTTGCGTTGACGACATTAAAGCTGCGCTGATTTTTAGTGGATTGATTAAATCTGGGGTCTGGTAGGTATGCCGCGATTTTCGCGCTTCATCGCGGCCTTTGGAAATCCGGGGAACCTTTTCCATCTTTTAGGGTATTCATTCTTACTTAAACCGAACCGCGTCATTGGGCACCCGTCTAAATTGAAACGGAGAAATTACATGCGCCATATTCTTGCCTTGTTTCTTTTAATCTCCACTGCGGTTGTTGCTCAGGAACAGAGCCCGCATAATCCCGTTACTCCTGGAGAGCAAGGTCCGCTTACCGGACGCTGGGTTGTTTCCGCTGACTATTATGGCTCGCTCCTCAATTACAAACTTGAATTACAGCAACAAGGCACTAAGCTTACCGGCACATTCGGCGGCGACCCTCTGGAAGGCACTCTCACCGGCAATCAGTTGCAATTTCTTGCCAAAGATCCAAGAGGCGGCTGGGAAGATATGAAAGCCACGGTGGAAGGCAATACCATGACCGGCACCGTGGTTTTTGCCGAGAACGATGACCCGGCACATCATCAAACTACGCATCAGTTTACGGCCAAACTAATCCCGAATCGCCGCCCTGGTCCTCCGCAGCACCATGAATTCACGCCCACAACCTTTTCCCGGCAGTTTTCTCCCTTGAATAAGCCGGTGCTCACCATTTGGCCCAGTGACACGGTTCACACCACCACTGTGGATGCCGGAGGCGCAGACGAAAAAGGCGTGACCCGCGTGCTGGGCGGCAATCCTGAAACCGGCCCTTTCTATATTGAAACCGCGGCGCCGGGTGACACGCTTGTGGTGCACTTTACCCGTATCCGTCTCAACCGCGATTATGCCATCAGTGATGATGGCCTTGTTGGCCGCGCCCTGAACAGTGACACAGCAGTAAAAACGAAGGACCTGGGCGCTGACGTTCGCTGGCATCTTGATCTGCAGCGCGGCGTGGCGACACCCGAAAAGCCCGGAGATCATCTCAAACAATATTCCGTTCCTTTGCGTCCCATGCTCGGCTGCGTTGCCACAGCCACAGGTCCTGCAAATGCACCGCCACCCACGGGAGATTCCGGAGGCTGGGGCGGCAACATGGATTTCAATGAGATTGTGGAAGGCTCCACGGTGTATTTACCTGTACTCAATCCCGGCGCGCTGCTCTATGTTGGCGACGGGCACGCTGCCCAGGGCGATGGCGAACTCAATGGCAATGCCCTTGAAACCTCCATGGACGTTGAGTTCACCGTAAGCGTGATTTACAACAAAAGTATCTTTTCACCGCGCGTGGAAACGCCAACGCACATTATCACCATGGGGTTGGCCGGATCACTGGATGAAGCTTTCCGGTCCGCTACTGGCGCCATGTTCAATTGGCTGGTGGAAAAATACGCGCTTACCCCGTCAGAGATTGCGGAGGTGCTTGGCACTTCAGCGGAATACAAAGTGAGTGAAGTGGCTGACCGCAATGCCGGCATGGTGTTGATGATCAGGAAAGACCGCCTGCAATCCTTGCAGCCTGCGGGAAAATTCGACGATAAGCAGTTCTTTGGTGATCGTGCCCAGAGCATGATTGACCAGCGGGCGCTGGAACAACATCTCATTAAAAAAGTAGATGCTGTAGTTCCGGAAATAGCGCGCACAGCACAGATCCAAGGTGATGCTGTGATTCGCGTGCTGGTAGATAAGCAGGGGAATGTTATCCAAACCAAGGCGATCCAGGGACATCCCGCCCTGGTGCAGGCAGCCGTGGACGCTGTGCAGCAATGGAAATATCAGCCGTTCCTTTTGAATGGCGAGCCCATTGCAGTAGAAGGCACCGTGGTAGTGCCATTCGCCAGCCCTAGTAAATAAGAGTTTTGGGCTTTCTAAATGTGGACTGTTTTCATTTCAATCGCAAACGGCTGCGTTGTTGAATCAACACAGCCGTCCGATTGTTGCCGCCTAATTGGCGTCGCCTAATTGTTGTATCAGCGTTAAAGGTGAAATTACAGCCAAACCCTTTTCCGGTGATTAGTCTTCCGTGCCGGTTTTGGGCCTTGCCATCTTCTCGTGCATTGCAGCCTTCACCTTGCCGGGGATCACGTTTGCCATCATGCCTTCCACCTTTGTCTTGGTAGAAGCAGAATAGACATGGTCTTTTCCGGCCAGCAGGGCCTCAATACCCTGGCGCGCCACGTCATCCGGCTGGCTCTCTGATTTGCCTTCAGATCCCACCTGTGTATTGTCCATGCCTGCGCGATGGAAAAAGTCTGTGTCGGTTGGTCCCGGCTGAAGCGCAGTCACGGTAATGGATGTATCACGAAGTTCATAACGCAAGCTGTGCGCGAACGTGAGATCAAAGGCCTTGGTTGCAGCGTAAACAGCTTCTCTGGGCGCCACCATCTCACCCGCAATCGACGCCGTAAACAGTATCTTGCCGGAATCTCTTGCCACCATGTCCTTCACCAGGTACTTGGCAAGCTGTACTGTTCCGGTGCAATTCAGGTTGATCATATTCAGCTCTTCTTCCAGGTCTGTCTCCTGGAAAAGCCCGCCTACGCCAACTCCGGCATTGAGGCACGCTATGTCAATGGGACGGCCAAGAGACTTGGTGCGGTTCCACAATTCGGTTACGCCTTCCCGTGTCGCAAGATCTGCCGTGACTTCCTCTACCGCAACTCCAGCGCTTCTGAAATCTTCCGCAGCTGCTGACAACCGGTCTCCCGACGAGCAAACCACCAGATCATATCCGCGATTTGCCAGTTCCTTTGCCAGCGAATAACCGATTCCGCTGGAAGCGCCTGTAACAAGAGCAAGCATGTTGGCCATTATGTTTTTCTCCCCAATTTTTTTTGGTCTTGGCTTTTACGATGCGAACCATCCGCTGCCGGATGCGTCCGTTTGAGACCTGCTGAAAATACGGCGAGTTAAATGACGGAGCTCTGCTGCGCGATGCGAATCCGACTGCAATGGAAGCTGCTGGATGAGCAGGCACATGCGCATAATCCCTGCATTTTTATCTTTCGAGAGCAGCTGCTCATGATTCAGGCAGAAGCGCGCCGCAGAATTTCATCCTACTAACCACTTGGAGAAAAAATCGAAAGGGGAACACACACATGGATATGGAGTCCTTGCAAGATCTTATGGTGGATGAATTGAAAGACCTTTATTCCGCGGAGAAGCAGATCCTTAAAGCTCTGCCAAAGATGATCAAAAAGGCGAGTTCAGAAGAGTTGAAAAGCGGCTTTCAGCAGCACCTGAAAGAGACTGAGGGTCATGTTGAGCGCCTGGAAAAAATCTTTGAAGAACTTGAAGAAAGCCCCCGCGGCAAAAAATGCAAAGGCATGGAAGGGATCATTGCAGATGGCGCGGAATTGATGGAAGAAGATGCCGAACCTGAAGTCATGGATGCGGGCCTGATCGGCGCTGCCCAGCATGTGGAGCATTATGAGATGGCCGGCTATGGCTGCGTCCGTACCTACGCCGAACTGCTGGGAAAAACCAAAATTGCCAGCCTGCTCCAAAAAACTCTGGACGAAGAAAAAGCCACGGATGAAAAGCTCACAGAGCTGGCCAGAAATATTAATGTTGAGGCCGAAAAAGCGGCTTAAGGGTTTTACCTTCAACCTTGTGTCCTTTCATGGGGCACAAGGTTGATGATTTAAGGCGCTCCTTCTCTTCCTAGCGCTTTCTATCCAGAATATTGTTCTCTGCGCGCCATAAA
>DASRCD010000431.1:0-5602 GCA_035653315.1 Candidatus Angelobacter sp. | reverse complement strand
GTTGCAGCAGTTCCATCACGGCGCGGGTTTCGCCTCCCGTGAGTCCGCCGCAAATCTCATCGAGTAGTAGTAAATCCGGGGTTGTTGCCAACGCCCGTGCCACTTCCAGCCGTTTTTGCTCGCCTAGAGAAAGTGAAGAAGCTAATAGATGCGCTTTCCTCTCCAGCCCAACAAGCTTTAAAGCATCCATGGCATGTTCTTTTGCAATTCCGGTGCGTGTGACCGCGCGACGCCCGTAATGTACCGCGACCTGCACATTTTCCAGCACGGTCATGGCTTTAAACGGACGAACCACCTGATGTGTGCGGGCTACGCCCTTTTTTACCAGTGAAGCGGAGTCCATGCCGGTGACATTCTGTCCACGAAAATGAATGTTGCCGGATGAAGGACGCTGGGCTCCGGTGATTAAACTGAACAACGTTGTTTTGCCAGCGCCGTTGGGACCAATGAATCCGCAAATCTGCTTTTCAGGGATATCAAAGCTTACGTTCTTCAAGGCCGCCACGCCCCCAAAGAACTTGCTCAGCATCTGGACTTCCAGAATTTTCACGTTTTCTCCTAAACAGCCGGAAGAGCCGCCGCAACAGGCCAAGCAGACCATCTGGCTCCAGCAAAATAATAGCGATCAATAACGAACCATAAATCAGCAGGTGGAGATTGGGGAACTTGACCGAAATCTGTTCTTCCACGACTCCATAAATCAATCCGCCCAACACAGGTCCCCATACTGTTCCAATTCCGCCAATCACGGGCATCAGCAGGATGGAGATGCCGGTCTGAAAGGCGAAGACATCGCCGGGGTAAAAGAAAGCGGCGCGGCGCGCATAAATGCCGCCTGCAATCGCGGTGAGCGCGGCGGCAATCGCGTGGATCCAGAGTTTTGAGGTATATGGATTCACGCCCAGGTCTCGCGCGGTATCTTCATCCTGTTTAATCGCGCGTAAAGCCAGCCCAAATTTGCTATTGGCAATGATGGCCGAAACTGCCACGGCTATGGTGACTGCGCCAATCGCCGTATAGTAATGCTCATTCTGGTTGAATGGCTTGTCTTCAATAATGCGATAGCCGCTGGCGCCGCCGGTAAAATCCATGTTGTTCATGATGACGCGCACTGCTTCCGTGACGCCAATTGTGGCGATTACGAAATAAGGGCCACGCAAACGAAATGTTGGCAAACCAATCAGGAAAGATGCGAGTACAGCAATGGCAGCGCCGCCGATAAAACTAAAATAAGGATTGTGCCCAACATGCATTAATAAAGCGGTGGTATATGCGCCCAGTCCAAAGAAAACAGCAAAGCCGAATGAAACCTGTCCCGTCATGCCTCCAATCAGGTTCCAGCCCAGGCTGGTAGTGGTCCACACTGCGGTAATAAAGAGAATTCGTATCAGGTTCGCGCTGGGATTCATGGCTGGAATTACCAGCAAAATCAAGAGCAATAGCCATGGGAGAACAAATTTGAGCCAGCCGAGAACACCGGTTGGAAGCTTCATGTCATTTTCCATTTCCGGTTAAACAGGCTGGTTAAACCTTTGGGTAGCAGAATGAGGACCAGTACGAGCAGTGCAAATGAGATTGCAGGCTGATAGCTTGCCGGCAACTTCACAATACTGAATGTCTCAACCAACGCCAGCACAATCGCGCCAAGCGCCACGCCGGAAACAGAGTCCAGCCCGCCGAGCACGATGATGACGAATGAGCGCAGCAGGAACGGCCTGCCAAATTCAGGGCTAAAGGAATAGAGCAGCCCCAGGAGCGCTCCGGAAAATCCGGCAAATGCCGTACCTAAACCAAACGTGAGGCGCGCGGTCCGCTGGTCATCAACGCCGACGATCTGCGCGGCATAAGGGTTCTGGATCAACGCCCGCATGGACCTTCCAAACCAGCTTCTATTAAAGACGACCTGCAGGACGATCATGCAGAACACCGCGGCGGCAAACACGATCAAGTTAACTTTTGGAATGGAAATTTCCCCAAGCTGCACGGAAGACAGGGTCAGGGGGGTAAAGATCGATTGGTCTTCATTTCCCCAGATCAGATAAGCAATGTTCTGGAGCACCAGCCAAAAGCCAAACATCAGAAGCAGGGAAGCGAGTGTTGGTGTATCTGATTTCGGAAGCCAGCGCACCAGCAGCCAGTGCACCAGCATTCCGAAAAGAAAGAAAGTCGGCAGGGCAAGCAACGTGCCGATAATCGGATCAATATGAAAGCGCTGAAACAACTCCAGGGCAAAATACGCGCCCAGCATTAAAAAACCGGCATGAGCTAGATTTACAATCTTCATAACGCCGTAAACAACACTCATGCCTACGGCCATGGCAGCATATACACCTGCCAGAAGCAGCGCTTTCAACAACAGGTCAAGAAACTCAGTGGCATCCATGAGGGCCCCAAAAACTACTTGTTCGGAATTGGTGCTACTGCTTGTCCAGTGGCTGCGTCTTTCGGAAAAACAATGTCTACTTTGTTATCAGGCTTGTTTTGTGTGATTACAAAGGGATATACCGCCTGGCCGTCAGCGCCGAATTTGAGCACCTGGCCGGGAAGAATGGAATCCTTCAATTGCGCTTTTTTCAGCGCGTTGCGAATGGCGTCTTTATCGAGAGAGCCTGCGGCTTCAATGGCCTGGGCAACAATGCGCATACCATCATACGCGGGAGCGGCGTACCAGGAATCTACGTCATGGCCGGTGAAAGCTTTGTAGTCGGCGGCAAACTTCTTTGCCTGCGGATAGGGCAGTTTATTTGACCACCAGATTCCGGCGAAGATGTAGTCCGTGCCTGCGCCCAACGCCTGGCGGGCAGCGGCTTCCGGTCCACGCGCGCCATAGCTGATCATCTGATGATGCAGCCCATTTTGCAGGTACTGCCGGTGCATGGTGATGTAATCAGGAAGGTGAGCATCAGAAAGGAAAATGTCGGCCTTGCTGTTTTTTACCTTTTGCAGGATGCCGGAAAAGTCTGTGGCGTTCAGTTCAAATTTTTCCGTCAGCACCACTTGAAAATAGCCGGAGTGCTTGTTGGCCCATTCGTTGAAGCCGTTTATGTAATCCGTGCCGTGGTCGGTATTTTCAACCACCATGGCAACTTTCAGGCCCTTCTTCAATTTACCCTGGTCCATCAGGGAGGCTAGAAATTCAGCCGAGGTAGTCCCGATCAGCGCTACGGCGCTGAGCGTCCCAAAAGCATATTGATAGCCTTTGCCGAAAATCGCGGTTGCGCCCGCTCCCGTGGTGATCCATGGAGTTTTATAACGGTCAGCCATCACGGATTCAGCGGTGCCTAATGCAGTTGAATAGCCTCCCAGGACCGCTACCGCGTTATCCGAGCTCATGGCGCGTTCAACCAGTGAGGCAGACTTTTTGGAATCAGTTCCATCATCGTAAAAAATTTCATTGATCTTGAGCTTCTTGCCTTTGCTCTTGATCATGATCCCGCCGGCATCGTTGATTTGCTTGATGGCCAATTCAATGCCTTCTTTTTGATAGGCGCCGGGTTTGCTTTCGCTTCCGGTTGTGGGCAGCACTACGCCGATGTTGATGGTGTCATCCGCGGCCATGGCCCGGCCCGAACCCGTAAAGAGCATCATTCCACTCAGCAGAACTGCAAACACCACAAGACGGCGCAACTTGCTATTTCCAGAACTAAGACTCTTACTCATTTGTGTGTTCCTCCTCAAGGCAGTCTGCAACCCCGCGCGGCGAGACCCAGGTTTTTAAGATAGCAACATGACTGGCAATAAACAGAAGGCAGCCATCATAGTCCTGTGCAGCCAATATTCACAAGCTTTGTTTCAAGATTCGCCCATCATCCATCAATGGCTGCCTGAAAATCTTGTTTTATGAACATTCATCTTCATTGCGCTCATTTCTTTCTTGACATCCTCGCTAATACGACTACCCTAAATTGCCAAACAAGTAACCGCTCCCGTGCTCTGCTGCTAATTGTTACGAGCAGGTGGGTGTTGAGAGCTCGATTCTTGTTATGAGATGCAGGATTGGACAGAACTCAATCAAAGTTGGATAAAGCAAGCACTTTATAGTAAGCGTTTTTATTTCAGCGGCATTGTAAAGTTTTGATGCGTCAGAAGGAAGCACAACACATTCCAGGAACCAGGTCGGGCCGGCCTGGGAAATCCTTTTAGGAGGGCCGTATGTCAAGCGCTTCTATCCCGATGACCACATCAGACCAGATCTCCACCTCAAAGATCTGGACGGTAATTCTGGCGTCATCGGTCGGGACCATGATTGAGTGGTACGATTTTTACATTTTCGGTACGCTAGCCGCGTATCTTGCACCCAAGTTTTATCCGCCTGGCAATGAACTGTTCGCATACATCGCCTATCTGGCTACATTCGCAGTCGGTTTCATGGTGCGTCCTTTTGGTGCGCTCTTCTTTGGGCGCATCGGCGATATCACGGGACGTAAATATGCCTTTATCGTAACTCTCATCATCATGGGTGGTGCCACGGCGCTGGTGGGAGCTTTGCCCAGCTACGCGACAGCAGGTTGGTTTTCGCCCATCATTTTGATTGCCCTGCGCGTACTCCAGGGTTTGGCGCTTGGCGGGGAATATGGCGGCGCAGCAGTTTATGTGGCTGAGCACGTTCCAGATGGCAAACGCGGTTTCTATACCAGCTTTATTCAGATTACGGCCACGCTTGGACTGTTTGTTTCGATTGCTGTAATTCTCGGCACTCAGAGCCAAATGAGCGATGCTGCCTTTAAGGATTGGGGCTGGCGTATTCCATTCCTTGCCTCGTTGATTCTTGTTGCAATTTCTTTATATATACGGCTCCAGATGAAGGAATCGCCAATCTTTCAGCAAATTAAGACCACAGGCATGACATCAGCTGCCCCTCTAAAAGAAGCGTTTACCGTGCCTGAGAACTTCAAACGATTCCTGATTACATTGTTTGGAGCAACGGCAGGTCAGGGTGTGGTGTGGTACACCGGTCAGTTTTTTGCCTTGTTCTTCATGCAGACAATCCTCAAAGTTCCAGCCCGCGATGCACAAATTATTGTTGCAAAAGCACTTTTGTTGGGAATGCCGCTGTTTGTTTTGTTCGGCTGGCTTTCTGACAAGATGGGCCGCAAAAAGATCATTATGGCCGGATTGATTCTTGCCGCCATAAGCTATCGCATTCCTGGAACCGATCTTGGCATCTACCCTGCCATGCAACGTGCGGCTGGTAATAACGTCACGCATGTAGATCACACTAAAAATAAAGTTACCGGAGCCACTGTTCTTACGCCTCAAACCGTAGATGCCACAGGCAAAACAATAACCGCACCTATAGCCACCAGCGCCGATAAAACCATGCTAATGTGGCTGGTCTTTATTCAGGTAATCTTCGTCACCATGGTTTACGGACCGATTGCCGCATTCCTGGTGGAATCGTTCCCGGCAAAAATCCGATACAGCGCGCTTTCCTTGCCTTATCACATCGGAAATGGTGTCTTTGGAGGACTGGTGCCGCTGGTCTGCGTCTGGATTCCAGCAGCAACAGGCAATCCTTTCGACGGTCTTTATTACCCTATTGTCGTTGCTGCTCTTACCTTCGTGATTGGCAGCATTGCATTGCGTGACACCCACGGCGTGA
>DASRCD010000430.1:0-12502 GCA_035653315.1 Candidatus Angelobacter sp. | reverse complement strand
AGTTTAAGGCCGTTAAAATGCGCCACCACCACCGCCGCCAAAGCCGCCGCCGGAGAAGCCGCCTCCGCTGCTCCCGCCGCTCCAGCCTGAGCCGCTGGAACTGGCGCGCGGGGCTGAGACAAAGGTTGAACTGGCCGTTGTGGCCATGGAGCCCAGGCTATTCACAAAATAATAGGTTGTAAAAGGATGGCCATCATAAACGCCAGATCCCTGATACCAACTAGGCGGATTCTGCACAATGCCTTCAAAGGCCTTGGCCCAGCGATGCTCCACCCCCAGAGCCATTGCGTAAGGCAGGAACTTTTCAAAAGTGTCCGGGGGCATACGCTTCAGCCGGTCAGCATCCACGCGGTTCATGAATTCCTGGAACCCCAGAATCTGGACTTTTGTCCGCGCGCCTTTCATGCTGGTGGCTGTAAGCTGCTTGCCAATAATCAGGATGATGGCCACTGCAATCACACCACTGAGGATCGCTAATGGCATGGAGCTGAAAAAATCAGTAATTTTAAACAACTCTCCCAGCGCATAAGGCAACGCCACCAGAAAAAATCCCATGCCAAGATATCCCGCTGCGGAATCTGGATCCAGCGTGTACATGCCTTTGGATTTCAGCGCACTCTTGATGCCGCTTTTGATTGCAGGTAATGAAGTATAAAAGTGATTGCGCAAGCTGGAAAGCAGGGTCACGTCCCCGTCGCCAAAAACATTCGCCAGCATGGCCTGTTCATAGTCCGTTAGATCATTCCACTGGCTGCGGTCTTTGATCAGGTGAAGTTCATAGTCCTTGCTGTGGCTTAAAAAGCCTTTATGGTCCAGCTCAACAATTTTCACGTATCCGCGTACAGCAAGATCAACAAGAACCGAGGTGATATCCCTTGGATCGACGCTGTTATCAATCAAGGTACCAACTTCCGCGGGGCCCATTTTCTCTGGCGGTTCATACATAGGCGCAACGGACATGCCCGGATCGGGATCACGGCCTTTCGTCCACCACAAGGTGAACATTACAACAAAAGCCCATACAGGAAGCGTAATGACTGGATTGCTGCGGATAAAACGAATCAGCTTCGCGATTCCGCTTGGCTCGTGCAACACACCTTTTTCAAGATAGACATCAATCGTCAGCCCGCCGCGCAGCGGGAGCGGCCGGACATTACTGAAGCTGGCAGTTGGCCCTTCCACAGAAGCCATGCCATGCTCGGAAGCTCCATAGATGCCCTCAAACGATTGCGCCTGGATTTTTCCGGAGGCATCAGGAGGAAAGTAAACCATGGCTGAGGCATGCCCAATCGGAACCGGCCAGTCATTACCGGTTACATTCCAGTACAACTCGTCGTGATCGGAAAAGAACCGCGCCGCGTTAGAAGCCGTGTATTCAATATTCACGGTCCGCGTGGCATCGGTGGCGCCGGGCACATAGATCTTCAGCTTGAGTGTGCCATCAGAAGTGCTCTTCTCGTACTTGAGCTTCCCGCCATTTTCATCGGTAATCTGGTCTACTTTGACGAAGAGTGTATAGTTTGACCCGCTGGGTCCGGGATAGTTGACAGGAATATTGCGGTAGATTCCCTGATATGCGCCGGAAAAGACAAAGGTAATCTGCTCAGTAATGCGGGCCGAGCCATCATCTTCAACATGGATATTGCTGTTGTATTTTGTGATTCGATAGCTGCGTGCCCATGCCGGCAGGCTTAATAGAAGAAGAAAAAGGACAGTGAGTTTCTGCCAACGCAGAAAGGAGTTCCGAAGATAACCAGAAAGTCTCACTTGAGTCAGAATTTCACCGCCACATTTTCGCGGTCGGCGGGAGATTCCATTTCAAAAAATTGCCGGGTATGAAAGCCGAACATGCCCGCAAGAATGTTGGTGGGAAAAGATTGGACGCGCGTATTGAAGTCGCGCACCACAGCGTTGTAATAGCGGCGGGCGTTTTGAATATTGTCTTCAATTGAGTTCAGTGAAGCCTGCAATGCGGTAAATTGCTCTGAAGCCCGCAATTCAGGATAACTTTCCGCCACCGCAAACAGGCTTTTCAACGCACCGCTGAGCTGGCCTTCCGCCTGGGCTTTATCAGCAGGCGTTGTGGCCTGCATGGCTTGAGAGCGAAATTTAGCGATGTTCTCAAACGTTCCTTTTTCATGCGCGGCATACCCTTTCACAGTCTCTACCAAATTGGGAATCAGATCATGCCTGCGCTTCAATTGAATATCGATATCAGACCATGCTGAATCGGCGCGCACGCGCAATTGCACAAGGCTGTTGTACATGCCGGCGAGAATAAAGATCGCACCAACAATCAATACTCCAATCACGATCATGGGCATCATGCTTCCTCCTTGGGCAGCACTGCTGCGCACAAAACTAAGGTTGAGCGGAAGTTACCACACCGAAACAGACGCGTGCAAATTGCTGGATAGTAATACGCGTTGCCGGAACCTTCTATGAAAACTAAGAATGGCAAGAACTCTGGATATGAGAATCAAAATCCTGTTATGATATGCCCGCTGTAAAGAAAGGTTATGTCTTTTGTTTAAAATGATTTGGCTGCCAAACCTGTGTGGCACAAATCCTGCAAACATGACCTTTGCTTGTGCAGTACGTTTCAACACGACCTAATCCTTTTGAGGCGCATTCCGGCCCCTTAAACCCAAGCCCGACGACCCGTTCCCCAAACGGGCCAACCATGTTGGAGGATGAATGAAAAACAGGAAGTTTTGGTTCGTATTTATCCTATGTATAAGCCTTACCACCTTATGTTTTCTGCCCGCTGGGGCACAATCCACCATTGCAACAGGAAGCATCCAGGGAACAGTCACTGATCCCAATGGCGCAGTTCTTCCCAATGCTTCCATCACAATTACTAGCAAGGCGACTGGACAGAGCAATAAATTAACCAGTTCTTCCACCGGAACTTATGCATCCGGCGGACTTGCCCCCGGCGATTATGAAGTTCGGACTTCAGCCAAGGGATTCCAGACACAGGTATTGAACGTTACAGTGCAAGTTGGCGTGGTCACTGCTGGAAACGTCAAATTAACCGTTGGTCAGTCTTCAGAAGTTGTCGAGGTCACCGGATCCACGGTTGCTGTAAATACCGAGCAAGCAACGGTGCAGGGAATTCTTAGCACGGAACAAATTGAAAATTTACCAATTAACGGGCGTAACTTCCTTGATCTGGCGCAACTCGAACCAGGCGTTCAAATCCAGGACGGCGGAAATTTTGATCCTACCAAGAACGGTTTCTCTTCCATTTCTTTCGGTGGCCGTTTCGGACGTACGGCCCGCATTGAAGTTGACGGTATTGACATCAGCGACGAAACTGTCGGCACCACGACACAGAACCTTCCCGCCAGTGCAATCTCGGAATTCCAGGTCAGCCAGTCTTCACTGGATCTTTCCACTGAACTCACCTCTTCCGGTGCTGTTAACGTAGTTACACGCTCTGGCACGAATAAGTGGCACGGCGAAGCTTTTTATCTGTTCCGCGATGACTCCATTGCAGCACGCATTGGGCCTACCGATCTTCCTTTCCAGCGCAATAACTTTGGCGGAAACCTGGGTGGACCAATCTTCAAAGACAAGCTCTTCTTTTTTGTGGATGCTGAGCGTCTCAAGCAAGACTTGAATGAAAACGTGGCCAATGCGTCAACTTTTGCGCCACTGAATGGCAGCTTTAGCTCGCCTTTCCGCGATACGGATGGCATTGCCAAGCTGGATTGGAAAGTCACGGACAATATCCATGCTTTTTACCGTTTTTCCTATGAACAAAACAGCACGGTAAAAGGATTTATCCCGAACAGCTTCCAGCCATTTGCCAATGACAATCACACTCCCGTGCATGTTGCCGGCGTTGACTTCAATACCGGCTCCTTCACTCACGCTTTCCGTTTTGGATTCACAAAGTTCCGCAATGGTATTGCTGACGCGACGCAAAGCGGTGTGTTCAATCCTGATCCGCAAATCAGCATCAGCATTGGTCCCAGCCTCACCTGCCTGGCTGGTGGTGTAAATGCTTTCTGCTCTGGAACAAATATTCTCGCTCCGCAGGAGACCTTCCAGCAGAACACCCAATTTAAATATGATGGCAGCAAGACTATCCACTCCCACATCCTTCGTTATGGAATTGGTTACAACCACATTCAGGGCGGCGGATTTGCCAAATTCTTTGCCATTGCTCCTCTCGTCAACGCTGACGTATCGGATTTCAATCCGGCAAATGCTCCATTTGCCGGCGGCGCAGCCAATCCTCTGAACTATCCTGCGCAGACAGTCCTTCTCGGTAATGGCCAGGGCTTCTCTTCAGAAAAACCTGCTTTCGGGCTGCCCGGAGGCGGACTGGGACCGGATAACCGCATCACCGCTTATGTTGGCGATGCATGGAAAATTAGACCAAACCTGACTTTGAACTATGGCATTCGTTATGTGCATGACACCGGAAGGACTGACACAGACGCAGGTGTTGCTCCCTGTTCAGCCTTGAATCCGACTCTTGCAGCTAACCTTATTGCGGCCGGAACACCCTGCAATGGAAATATTCTTGACCTGTTTGGCCAGGGATTGGGAAATCCAGTCCGTACACCCGGTCATAACTTTGGCCCGACTGCAGGCATAGCCTGGGATCCGACTGGCAGCGGTAAAACCGTGATCCGTGCCGGTGCCGGCATTTACTACGAAAACTCCATTTTCAACAACAACCTGTTTAACCGCCCAGGTCGCCTTGCCCAGGGCCTTTTCCTGCAGGAAGCAGTTATTTGTGCAGGTGGCACATCGCTTGGCTTGAGCCTTCCAACCGGCGGCACAGTGGATACCTCTGGTGTTTGTGGTCAGCCCATGGGCGCTGTCTCTTCACAACTTGCTGCTTTGCAAGCCCAGTATCAGGCCGCAACTCTGGCTGCCGGGCCTGCTGTGAATGGCGCTTTCATTGGTAATACGTTGGCAGCCAGCACCGGCTTCAACGGAATCAACTTGTTTGCACCGAACTACCAGACACCCCGCTCCGTTCAGATGAACGTTGGTTTTGAACGGCAGTTGGGCAAAGGAATTGTGTGGAACGCTGACTATATCCGCAACGTTGGCACACACACTCTTTTAGGCATTGATGTAAACCATGTGGGCGATGCGCGGTTCTTCAATAAAAATGCTGCTTTGGCTGCAATCTCAGCAACCAGCGCAGCTTTTGGCTGCGGAGCAGGAAGTGCTGCCGCCAACATAGACTGTGCCATTGCTGCTGGCGCAACCATTTCAGACTTCGCGAATAATGGTCTTGATTCCGGCAGCAACGTTTGCGGTGGTGGCGCGCTGGCCGCAGGTGCTTGCACCACAACGCCAGCCTTTGGCGGAATCAACCCGCAGCTCGGTGTAAACCAGATGCTCTTCCCGGCTGGCCGCTCAACCTATAACGCGTTCCAGACCTCAATCAGGGCCAATGTGCATAACCCATTTACCGGCGTCAAGAATATGAACTGGATTGTTTCTTATTCATTGTCCCGGTATGTCGGCTCCGCGCTTGACTCTGACTTCATTAATACGGCGATTGACAATAACAACCCCACAGCTTCTCTTGGTCCGAACGGATTGGATCGTACCCACCAGTTCTCTTTTGGTGGCACCTTTGATCTGCCCGGCTCATTCCGCTTTGGAGCTGTAGGCCATGTTTATAGCCCATTGCCTGTAAGCTTGACTCTTCCAGCCCCTGGCCCCGGTGGAATCTTTATCAGTGATGTGACTGGTGATGGTTCTGGTGATGGCAGTGGCGTTTATCCAACCGGTGATCTTGTTCCCGGAACAAAGATCGGCGCGTTTGGACGGAGCATCAAGCCTGGTGATTTAGTCTCCTTTATTAACAACTTCAATGCCACACAGGCCGGCAACGCTACGCCTGCTGGCCAGGTCCTTATCAACAATGGTCTGTTTACTCTGTCGCAGTTGCAGCAACTCGGTGGTGTTATCCCAACGCTTGATACTCCCCCGGGACCTGTACAGGGTTTGGGTTGGTTAAAAACAGTGGATCTGAGCTTCTCGTATCCCAAGAAGATCCGCGAGAACCTGATCATTGAGCCGAAGATATCCGTCTTCAATGCCTTTAATCAATCCAATTTTGATGGACCAAACAACACACTGAACGGGTTCCTGAACAGCGGTCCCGGCTCAGTCAATGACTCCACTAAATCTGACCACCTCAACACCCGCATCCTGCCTGGCTCAGGTGTATTTGATCTGGGCGCGCCGCGCGTAATTGAATTTGGATTGAAGTTGAATTTCTAAAGTCAATCTGGTCAGCAAGTAAATTTGCCGCTGTGCCCGCAAGGGCACAGCGGTTTTTCATTCTTAGAGAGGACTCAGCAAGACAAATTGGAATTTGATCAAGCCGTACAATATTTATCATGCGTCGCTCAATTACATTCATCTTCCTGATGCTCTTTTCTTCGTTGCTCTCAGCGCAGCAGAGCTCCAGCCAAAGGGGCCTTTCAGCTGATCCGTCCGCCACACCCTCTCCCACTCCGCAATCCCATCAGCGCCGCGCTATTCCTGAAGTGGATGAAGCCATGGCTAAAGGCGAAGACTTGCTTTTTAAACAGCATGACGCCAAGGCAGCTCTGGACGAATTCAAGCGCGCAGCAAAGCTTGACCCATGGTACGGGCAGGCGTACATGCTGCAGGGATTGGCGAATATGCAGCTTCAGCAATGGAGTGACGCCCAATGGGCTTTTGATGAAGCGGCCAAGGTAGAGCCGGGCAATGCCAAGGCTTACCTAGGATCAGGCTCGGCACTGAATGAGCAAAAAAAGTATGTGGAAGCGCAAAAGGCCCTGCAACAAAGTCTGGATATACGTCCCGACTCGGCTGAAGCCCATTACGAAATGGCGCGCAGCTTGTGGGGCCAGGGCAAGTGGCAGGCAGCGGAGCCACAAGCACGGCAAGCAATTGAGCTGAACAAAGATTATGCCGGGCCTCACCTGCTGATGGGAAACATTGACATTCAGCGTGAAGATCCTGAAGCTGCATTGGCTGAGTTTGAAGAGTGCTTGCGGCTCGATCCCGATGGCAGCATGGCGCCTGCCGTTAAGCAGATCATTGCCCAGATCAAAAAGGCGTTGGGAAAATAAATGGCGATCCAGATATAACGCCAGCCAAATAGGACCATCCAACGAAAACGCCCTCGCAAAGCGAGGGCGTTTTCATTGCTTTTATTGGAGAGTGGAGCCAGGAGCAGACGATAACGTTTCCTCTCATTTGAGAGGAAAACATCGGTGCTGCTCGACGTTATCTGCCGGCTTTGGCGGCTGCGGCTTGGGCCGTGCGTGCCGCAATACGCTCACGTAGGGCTTTGACCCGCTTCTTTGCTGCAGGCTTTGCCATCAACTTATCCAGATGTGAAAGAAATTCAGGGTCGATCTGGTCTTTCCGCGCCTGGACAATGTGTTCGCCAAACTTGGCCCACAGGAAATAGGGTTCAGTCTGGGTCTCATAAAAAAGCTGTTCGTTCACGGCGCCGCGCAGCACAATGGCGGCGGCCATGTTCCAGTAAGTCATCACCTGGCGAAACCAGGCATTCTGGTCCGTGCCGTAGCCGGTAATCACAGCTTTAAAATCTTCATAGCTCTGCGGCCAGAATTCAGACACAACATATTTTCTTGCTGTCCGCATAACGGTTTCCCGGCGCAGATCATACATCTGCAGGATCAGTTGTGCGTCTTCTGCTTTTACTTTTGCCATGAATGTTGCTCCTGAATTAACCCGCTTCGCGCTGTTCTGCTGCCTGCTGTTGCTGCTGGATCAGCCAATCCGGTGTCGGGATGGATCGCGAATAATCACATTTGACCGTTGCTGCCGGAGCCGCTTCTTCAGCCGCAGCGCCCTTCTTGCCGCGCTTCTTTGCCTTGGGCTTGGGTTCCTCTTCTTCCGCTGATTTTTTATGGTTATTCGGGCAAACCAGCATTGATCCTGACTTTAAATGTTTTTCCAGCAAATACGGGCTGCCGCACTCCGGGCATTTTTCCGCAACCGGTTTGTACGCCGATGTGAATTCACACTTGGGATAATTTGAGCAGCCATAGAACGTGTTGCCGCGGCGGCGCGCTTTTTTCTCGACCAGTTCACCGTCTTCACACTGCGGACACTTCACGCCGATAAAATTCTGCTTAATGTATTTGCAATCAGGATATCCACTGCACGAAATGAATTCGCCATACCGCCCGTGGCGCAGTACCATGTTGCGATTGCACTTGGGGCAGAGCTCTTCCAGCGGTACGTCCGGCACACGCTTGCCCTGATCGAGCCGCCGTGTGGTTTTGCAATCCGGATAGCCGGTGCAGGCCATGAATTGCCCAAAGCGGCCACGCTTGAGCACCATCACACGCCCGCAGTTCTCGCAATATTCATCCTGTCCGGTTTCCGGCATCTCAGCGCCATCAAATTCCGGCAGGTTGATGGGATTTTCCTTGGTGAAAGTGCAGCTTTCAGGATCGTCCTTTTTATACGAGCTGCAAGCGTAGAAGGAGCCGTGCTTGCCCCACTTGAGCACCAGCGGAGAGCCGCAGCGTTCGCACTTTTCATCCGTGGGCTTCTCCATCCGCTTCACGTTTTCCATGTGCTTTTCCGCATAGCGGAGGTCCTTGGAAAACTTTTTGTAGAAGCCGCCCAGCGCGTCCGTCCACTTCTCCTTGCCTTCTTCGATTTCGTCCAGCTCTTCTTCCAGGCGCGCCGTGTAAGCAGGATCAAAAATTTCTTCAAAGTTTTTCACCAGCAGATCGGTGACAACTAATCCTGTTTCAGTAGGAATGAACTTGCCGCCGATCTTCTGCACGTACTGGCGCTCCTGGATGGTGGAGAGGATCGTGGAGTACGTGGAAGGCCGCCCAATGCCGCGCTCTTCCAGTTCTTTTACCAGTGACGCTTCGTTGAACCGCGGCGGCGGCTCAGTGAAGTGCTGTTCCGGCTTCAGTTCAAGCAGTGTAAGCTTCTGGCCCACTTCCAGGGCAGGAAGCTTGTGCTTGAGTGCCTCATCTTCTTCGTCTCTGGAGTCCTTTGACTCTTCATACACTTTCAGGAAGCCTTCAAATTTGAGCACCGATCCGGTTACGCGGAACGTGAATGATTCATTGCCGCTTTTGGCTTCAATATCCACGCTGGTCTGGTCAAAAATGGCAGGGTTCATTTGCGACGCCACAAAGCGCTGCCAGATCAGCTTATAGACTTTGTATTCATCTTCCTGGAGATACTTCTTGATCTCGTCAGGGTGCCGCGCCACAGAGGTTGGGCGGATGGCTTCATGCGCTTCCTGCGCTGCTTTCTTGGATTTATACTCGTTCGCCTTCTCCGGCAGAAAATCTTTTCCGTACGTGGACTCAATGGTCTGGCGCACTTCAGTCAATGCATCATTGGATACACGAACAGAATCCGTACGCATATAAGTAATGAGGCCAATAGAGCCTTCGTCGCCCAGGTCAATGCCTTCATACAAGCGCTGAGCGATCATCATTACGCGCTTCACGCTGAAGCGGAGTTTGCGGGAACCATCCTGCTGGAGCTTGCTGGTGGTGAACGGCGGAGCAGCGCTGCGGCGGCGCTCCTTTTTCTCAATATTACGTACCGACCACTGCGCTTTCTCCAGCGCGGTGGTGATCTTTTTGGATTCTTCTTCGTTCGGGACTTCAGTTTTTTCGTCGCCACGGCCTATAAAGCGCGCTTCAAAGTGCGGCTTGCCTGCTGAAAGGTCGGCGTCAATGGTCCAGTATTCTTTTTTCTCAAAAGCCTTGATTTCGCGCTCGCGTTCCACAATTAAACGCAGAGCAACGGTCTGTACACGGCCGGCGGAAAGACCGCGGCGGACCTTGTCCCACAAGAGTGGTGAAACCTGATAGCCCACAATGCGGTCCAGCACGCGGCGCGTCTGCTGTGCGTCCACCAGATTGCGGTCAATTTCGCGCGGATGCTTAAACGCCTCCTGCACGGCCTTCTTTGTAATTTCATTGAAGGTCACGCGATGGAAGGGCGTGGCATCTTTCTTTTTGCGCTTGCCGCCATTTTCAGAAAGCTCTTCTTCCAAATGGGCCGCAATGGCTTCACCTTCGCGGTCCGGGTCAGGCGCCAGATAGATGGCGCTTGCGCCCTTGGCCAGCTTCTTGAGCTTGGCCACAACTTTTTCTTTTCCGGGAATAACGATGTATTCCGTGGAGAAGTCGCCGTCCAGGTCCACGCCGAGCTGGCTCTTGGGCAGATCTTTAATATGCCCGAGCGAAGCTTCCACTTCGTAGTCCCGGCCCAGGTACTTATTAATGGTCTTCGCCTTAGCGGGCGATTCGACAATGACGAGTGATTTTGGCAATTGCTTAAGTCCTATTTGAAACTAACATACTCCAAAAGCTGCTAGCCACTAGCCGCTAGCTCCTGGCTTATCCCTTCGTAACTCCGGCGGCCGTTGCGTGGCCTTCCGGCGCTTCCTGTACTGAACTCACCAAAGACGTTAACATACGCTGTACTTCCTGCAATCTCTTCTCAATATCCTGATGCCTGACAGCTTGCAAAAACTTTAAGTCGCGCGCAAGTAACAGATGGTGCTCAACCTCTGAAGCGGATCCACGCGCAATCTGCAGAAACCGCACTAATTCTCTATCGGATCGTCTTCCGCATCCCTCGGCGATATTAGCACCAATGGAAACCGCTGCTCGTCGAAGCTGGCTTGTCAAGCCATACATCTCTTCACGAGGGAAACTTCTTGACGCTTCATAAATGACGAGCGCCAAGCTGTATGCCTTGTTCCAGACTTTGAGCTCCTTGAAATCTTTCAATTTCATCTCCCCGATCAAAATCTGCGGATTCACTCCTGAGGCGCTTCGGCTAGAAGCCAGGAGCTAGCAGCTAGAAGCTCTTGACGTAGTTTTTCCCCGGCATCTGCTTCACTTTCCCACTCATCTCCAACTCAAACAAGGCCGTAAAAATTTCTGAGGACGATATTTTCCCTTCAAATTTTTCGATGATCAAATCAATGTGAATAGGCTCGTCCTGGCGCAAAAACGCCAGCAACTTCTTCTCTGCCGGGCTCAATTCGCCGCCAAACAGGTTACCATCAGGCTTTTGGTCTGATGCTTGCGGCGCCCATTCGGATTCAAGCTGCTGTTTTACCTGGGCCGGCAATTCCTCCCAAACGTCTTCCCATGTTGCAGTTAGCTTGGCCCCTTGCTTAATCAGGGTGTTAGGTCCCCAGGAGTTACGGGAGATCACATTGCCGGGAACCGCGAAGATTTCCCGGCTCTGCTCCAGCGCGCAACGCGCCGTAATGCGGGTGCCGCTGTACTCACCGGCTTCCACCACCAGCACGCCTAAAGACAGGCCGCTGATAATGCGGTTACGGATGGGAAAATTCTGCGGTGCGGCAAATGCGCCAAGAGGGAACTCACTGATCAACGCGCCGCCAAGTTCCAAAATCCCTTCTGCAATTTTCTTGTTTTCCTTGGGATAAATCACGTCCACGCCGGTGCCAAACACGGCAACAGTCTTGCCTTTGGCCTGAATTGCGCCGCGATGTCCGTATGTATCCACACCGCGCGCCATGCCGCTGAAGATCACCAGTCCATGCGATGCAAGATCACAGGCCAGCCGCTCCGCCATCCCGATTCCATACGGTGTGGGGTGGCGCGTGCCGATAATGGCAATGCCAGGACGCGATACGGCTTCAACATTTCCACGCACGTACAAAACCAGCGGCGGATCATAAATTTCACTCAGCCGTTGCGGCCATGCAGCATCTTCACGGCAGAGAATCTGCACACCGCCAGCGGCGGCCTTGGCTACTTCATCATTGGCCAGTTCCAGCGATTTTCCCAGAGCAATGTGCTGGGCAGAATGCGCCTGTAAATTCTCAGCTTCCAGTTCAGTAAGCGAGGCATGAAAAATGTCCTGAATATTGCCGAAGCGCTCCACCAGTTTGCGTCCGCGCGTAGGGCCAAGGCCCGGCGTGAGCGAGAGCGCCAGCCAGTAAATTGCGTTGGAAGTTGCGGCTTGTGCTGTGGCCATGTTGGGATTTTGCCGATCTATAAACTTCGCGGACTTTACACGGATTGTAAAAAGCCTGTCAACCCCTCGATATATTAAAAGGAATGGAAGACATAAATCCGCTTATGCCTTCATCACTACATCACTTCAATAATCCGTCATCCGGCAATTCGTCATCCCGAAGGGCGTGAGCGAGTCCACGTTTTCATCAGTGGACGAGCAGCCCTGAGGGACCTTGTGCCTTGTTTATTAAACTCAACTGGAACTCCATGCTTCCTCAACCCTTCTGGATACCAATCAACAGCCAGATCTTTCCACTCCGGATTCATTGATTCGAGGAGTTTGTTCTTTTTCTCTCTGCGCCAGCCTTTTATTTCTTTTTCGCGGGTAATAGCTGTTTTCACGTTGGTGAATTGCTCAAAGTAAACCAAACGATGGCACTTGTATCGGGTAGTGAAATATCCGCCAAGATTGTTCTTGTGCTCCCACACTCTCTTATAAAGATCTG
>DASRCD010000429.1:0-4186 GCA_035653315.1 Candidatus Angelobacter sp. | reverse complement strand
TAATAAGCGTGCTGTTGGTCATTTTTCTGAGAGTATTTAAACCGAATCAGGTGCAGTTCAAGTTTTAGAGGATGGATGAGGATTACGAAGTAATGATGGCAGCTTCAGTAGTAAAGAATTGGTCGGGGCGACAGGATTTGAACCTGTGACCCCCTGCGCCCAAGGCAGGTGCGCTACCAGGCTGCGCTACGCCCCGACAAAACTGAAGCTAATAGAACCCATTGTATCCTGAATTGAAAAATTACGGCGACTTGGCTCTACCAATATGCATTTAAGGTCTCTGTGAATAGGCATTTAAAAGCTCTGCGAGCAAACTCAGCTTCCATTTGATTAAAGAATTTCGTATTGGTTAAAGAAATCCCTGCTGCGCTGCCAATCTACCCGCCGGATCAGATTTCCATTTTCGTAATAAAACGCCCGAGGAGCCAGGAGTGCGGCTGCTCTTTTAAGGTTTGGCGGCTTTTACGAAATCAAAAAATGTAATGCACTTACCCTGAGGCAGCACAGAGTTCCAAGCACGATTCGGGCAACGTCCTGAGACCCTCTTCAATGATCTCGATTTTCTAATGCGAATTTCCCGTTTTGGGAAAAATTATTTCAAATTCGGAAATTCCCACATAAACCTAATATTTTCTTGGGGATAAAAGAACTCTAGTGAAATCAGGAAGTATTTTCCAGAAAGGAACATCAAAATGAATTTGAGCAAATCGTTCAAGATGGTTTTACAGTTGAGTGTTTTCGCAGCACTCTTAATTTCCAGCAGCTTAGCTACTGGAATGCAGACAAAAATTGATGACGGTCCGCCACCCTATTGCCCAACGGGAAATCCCAGAGACTGCACAGCCCTTCCTCCAGGTCTCAGATAAAAGGTAACTTCGGTCACTTGGCCATAGATATTGGCATGAAAACCACTTGTTTCGCGGATTACTAAACAGTATTCTTACGGATGATGCTGAAAATGGTAATCCACGAGCTTTGGTATGCCCAAGCCGCCATCCAGATTTTGCTGGTTGTGGTGGTGCTTGCCAGAAAAATGTGGATCCGGTTCCCAAGTTTTTCCGCCTATGTGCTTTTTAATCTTGCAGCTACGCTGATTAAACACACGATCCAGCAGAGAGGCATTCTGTATTTTTCCACTTACTGGATTTGTGAAGCTCTGGCGATTGTTCTTGGGCTTGCGGTAGTGCGTGAGATATTTATGAGTCTATTCGCACCGCATCCGGCATTGCGCAAACTGGCTACCGTGATTTTCAGGTCGGCCATTTGCCTATTGATTGTGATGGGATGCACGGTTGTGTATCTCCAGACGCCGATTACCCAAGGGCTGGCAAAGGCGGTTTTGACTGGAGAAGAAGGCACAAGGATCGTAGAAGTAGGATTGATCATGTTCCTGTTTTTGTCGTCCAGCGCTTTTGGTTTGCACTGGCGGCAAAATGTTTTTGGAATAGCGCTAGGTCTTGGCATATTCAATGCCGCGGAATTAGTGGTGCTGGCAATCCAACTTCACAATGGTTCAAGAGAGACGTTTCAGGTAATTGCTATAGCGCGTGTCCTGGCTTTTAGCGTAAGTCTTCTGGTTTGGCTGGCATATCTGCTGGCGCCAGAGCGCGTCACGAGCAGCGCTGAAGTGCCCAAACGGGCGCAACTGGAGCAGTGGAACCAAGCTATTACGGAGCTTATAAGCCGATGATTACTGTAATTGTTATCACCCTTGCAATATGCGCGGCGGCCCTGTTTTACATGGCGGTGCGCAGCCGGAGAAAACAAGCCGGGCAATCCATTCATCCGGTGGACCTGAAGGCGTTTCACACGCTGATGGACCGTGATGACGAAACATTCCTGCGGAACAAGCTGCCCCGGGCCAAGTTTTTCCAATTAAAAAGGCAGCGCATTCGCGTGACGCTGCATTATGTGAACAGGATTGGCGCCAACGCTTCCGCTGTGCTCCGCATGGGTGAGGCTGCACGCATGAATCCCACGCCGGAAGTCGCGCTTGCTGCTTCCCAAGTGATGGAACTGGCTGCGCAGATACAGATCCAGTGCCTGATCGCCAAAGCCAAGCTTTCTCTGGAATATGCCGTTCCAGCCCTGCAACTGAGCCCTGCCATGCTGGTGCCGAAATACCAGTCGCTGCGGGAAAATGTGGTGCGCCTGGGTACACTGCAAACCCAGCAGCATGTCCCGCTGGCTTCAGCCATATAGCCCTTAATCATCCGTTCTTTAAAGCCCTGCCGCGAGCGGGGCTTTTTTATTGCGAAGACCTCCGCACGGGCTACGGTGGTCACCGAAGTACAGGGAGGAAAGCTCCTTTTCTTATGCTTTAATCGTCCTTTAAATAGCGCTGTTCCCCGGCATTTTGCATTTAAAATAAGCTTATGCTCCTGCAAGGAATTTACCCGGCGGTCACTACCCCTTTCTATGCGGACGGGGCGGTGTATTACAAAAAGATTGAGCACAACGTTGACCGTTATTCACGGACGCCGATTGCCGGCATGGTGGTGCTGGGCTCGACCGGCGAAGCGGTGATGTTGAGCGACCAGGAACGCCACGGTGTGCTGCGCGTAACGGCTGAGGTAGCCGCGCCGGAAAAAGTGTTGATCGCCGGGACCGGCGCCGAATCAGTGATTGAGACCCTGCGCCAGACGGAAGATGCGGCAAAGCTGAATTATGATGTAGCGCTTATACGCACGCCGCATTTTTACCGGCCACAGATGAAGCCGGAAGCATTGCTGACTTTCTATCGCACCGTGGCGGACAAATCGCCCCTACCAGTGCTGCTTTATACGGTGCCCCCGTTTACGGCGTACGACCTGCCACTTGAGGTAATTACGGCCCTGGCGGAACATCCGAACATTATCGGGATCAAAGAATCGAGCGGCAACGTGGAAAAAGTTGCGGCCATGGTTACAGCCACGCGCCACATCAAGAGGTCCGCCACCGTGACGGAAATCCAACAGGCGGTTACTGGAAGAATGCTGACCGGGCAGGCGCATGCAGAAAATGGCGGCCAGCTTGTGAGCGTAAGCCAGTTGAACGGCGGCAGCGCCGTTGCTGTGGCCTCCAGACCAAAGATGAAAACACGCAGCAAGGAAGTGGGTTTTCAAGTTCTGGTGGGCGCGGCACATACCCTGCTTGATTCATTGCAAGCGGGGGCAAGTGGCGGAGTATTGGGATTTGCCGCTCCTGCGCCAACAGCCTGCTTTGAAATTTATACCGCATGGAAAGACAATGATCTGGAGCTGGCAAGAAGCAAGCAAAATGCGCTGGCCCCGGCGACCAGGCGCGTTGTCTCTGAACTAGGCATTCCAGCAATCAAGCATGCCATGGACCTGAACGGTTATTATGGAGGCCCTCCCCGGCTTCCTCTGCTTCCCTTAACAGCGGCCTTAAAGACAGAGATTGAAGCACAGATGAGCGCCTTCCGAATTTAGCGATCTGCAACTAAATCAAGGCGAATTTTTTTCGAAAAGAAAAGATAAAAAGAGAAGAAAAATTCCCTTGAATCGGGTAGAATTTTACTCTGGATTTAAAAACAGGAATAACGCAGAATGCATGAACACCGGGTAAAGACATAATTTCTACATTTTTTTAAATCGTGAGAAGTAGAAAGGTTTTTATCTTTGGTTTATAGTCCAAGCGTCAGGACATATTTAGTTTTTAAATTGCTATCCGGGGCAAGAGTTAGGATGAAGATAAGAATTTGCTTATCTTCAATCGAAAGCGCACAAGCTTGCCGCTGTGTCCAAAAGCCGGCAGGTATTGCGTGATTCAGGAAAAATACTGTGTTGTCAGCCGGCAAAAAATTACGTGAACTGCGCGAGTATATGGGACTCACGCTCCGTGATGTTGAATTGTCCAGCACGTCTCTGGCTGAGTCGCGCGGCATTGAAGAATTCGTGATCAATCCAAGCCGCCTCTCTGATATTGAAACCAAGGGCGTAATTCCGAGCATTTACCGCCTCTACGTTCTTTCCGTCATCTATCGTGCTGATTTCACTGAGTTACTCAGGCTTTATGGCGTTGATTTAAGCGCGACCGCCACGGATTTTGCGATATGCCGCCCAAGCAAGACGCATCGCCTAGAGATTGCGGAGAGCAGCGGCAATGTTCAGGTCCCGGTGAAACTCGATCCGGGATTTGATGTTCGCCGGTCAAGCGATTTAGGACGCATGATTGAAAGCTGGGG
>DASRCD010000428.1:0-6286 GCA_035653315.1 Candidatus Angelobacter sp. | reverse complement strand
GCCAGTTATGCCACCATCGCACCCACGCTGATCGCTGACTCGTTTCCTACCTTAAAGCGCGGACGCATGCTCTCCATTTTTTTTCTGGGATTGCCTGTGGGGAGCGCCGCCGGATACTTTGTCGGCGGCACCATTGCGCACCACTTCGGATGGCGCGCCCCCTTCATGGCTGCCGGCATTCCCGGCTTTCTTTTGGCGGTACTGCTCTGGTTTTTGCCCGAGCCGCCGCGCGGCCAGCATGAAGAAGTTGCCACTTCAAACTTGCGCTCACTGCTTGCCGGACTTATACGCAACAGCGCGTTCATCACCGCCACGCTCGGCATGGCGCTTTACACCTTTGCCATTGGCGGGATGCAGGTATGGATTCCCACCTTCCTGGTGCGGATTCGTCACATGGACCTGCGGGCGGCGAATATAGATTTTGCTATTGTGACCGGCATCAACGGCATTGTCGCCACGCTGCTGGGCGGCTGGATTGGCGACCGCCTGCTCAAGCGCTACTTTGGCGCGTACTACTCATTTTCCGGCATTGCCATGCTGGTTGCGGTGCCGTTCATGGTGGCTGCCATTTATGTCGGAGGCAAGCTTATGTTTCCAGCCATTTTTGCCGCCGTATTCTTTGTTCTGGTTGGCACCGGCCCCACCAATGCCGCGCTGGTGAATTCCGTGAATGCAGGCATCCGGTCTACTGCCCTGGCCGTGAATGTGTTTATCATCCATCTTCTTGGTGACGCTTTTTCGCCCGCGCTGATCGGCAAGATCTCTGACGCTACGGGATCGCTGCAAACCGCTTTCTGGGTAGCGTTCATCGCAGCGGGAATTTCCGGCGTTATTCTTCTCATGGGCGCAAAATATGCGCCGCGCTTTTCTGGCGACTTCAAAGCGCAGAAAGCATGATCTGGTTTTATTGGATTACCGGAGTATTGCTGGCCGCCATCTGGCTGGCGCCTGTGCTGCAATTGGTCCTGCATTTTTCTGAAGTCGCCGACCTTACCCAGCCGCAATGGATTCCCGCACAAGACGTGTCTCTGCCCTCGCTCACCATCATTGTTCCTGCGCGGAATGAAGAAGCAGAAATTGAGCCTGCGCTGTGCTCTTTGCTGCGGTTGAACTATCCGCACTATGAAGTAATTGCCGTAAATGACCGGTCCAGTGATCAGACAGGGCAGATCATGGAGCGGCTTGCTGCCGAATATTCTTCCGCTGCTGCCGCACAAGGCCGCTTGCGTGTGCTGCACGTGCGGGAATTGCCGCCGCAATGGCTGGGCAAAGTCCATGCCATGTGGCTGGGCGCGCAGCAGGCCGGCACGGAGTGGCTCTTGTTTACTGATGCTGATTGCGTCTTTGCCCCGGACGCTCTGCGCCGCGCTGTCCATTACGCGGAGAGCACCGGCACGGACCATCTTGTGCTTTTTCCCACCGCCCACATGCGCACCCTGGGCGAGCGCATGATGATCGCCTTTCCCCAGGTGATGTCCGGCTTTGCCATGCGCCCATGGAAAGCACGCGACCCCAACGCCCGCGATCACATGGGCGTGGGTGCTTTCAATCTAGTTCGTCGCCAAGCGTACGAAGCCATTGGCACTTATGAAAAGCTGCGGCTTGAAGTGGTGGACGATATCAAGCTTGGCGAAACCATCAAAAAATCCGGCTTGCGCCAGGACGTGACCTTTGGCCCCGGCTTAGTCACGTTGCGCTGGGCCGTTGGCGCGGCAGGCGTTGTCGCCAATCTTGAAAAGAACCTTTTTGCTTTTCTGCGCTTTCGCATCTTGCTTGTGCTTCTGGTGTGCGCCACCACAAGCTTTCTCTGCATCAGCCCATTTGCCGGACTTCTATTAGCACCCGGATGGGCGCGCCCGCCCTTTGCCGTAACCATCTTCCTCATCGCAATCGCTTATGCCTATGCCGGCCGATACATGGCTAGCTCGCCCTGGCTCTTTATTACCTGTCCGATAGCTGCCGTGATCTTTGCCTATGCTACGTTGCAGTCGGCATTCATTGCCCTGCGCGATGGCGCCATCACCTGGCGCGGAACTAAATATTCTTTGGAGGAGTTAAAGAAGAAAAGTAATTAGCCGCAGATTGGCGCGAATTGCTTCATATCCCTCGCTGCGGCTGGGGATACAGAGAAGAAAATTTGTGTTCATTCGCGTGAATTCGCGGCCAATTCTTCTGCTCTACGTTTATCTGCGCAAATCTGCGGCAAAAATTATCTGAAAAGATTCTTCAAAATAAAAATCGCGTTCGCCGGACGCTCCGCCAGTCGCCGCATGAGATACGGATACCATTCCGTACCGAACGGAATATAAACCCGGCAGCGCCAGCCTTCTTTCACCAGCTTTTGCTGCAGGTCGCGGCGCACGCCATACAGCATCTGGAACTCAAATGATGATGCCGCAATCTTTTCTTTCTGCGCAAACTCAATGGTCGCGCGGATCATATTTTCATCGTGCGTGGCAATGCCGTGATACACGCCGCTTTTCAGCAGCATCTTCATCAGCTTCACGTAGTTTGCGTCGGTATCGGCTTTCTTTTCAAAGGAAATCTCAGGCGGCTCTTTATACGCCCCTTTGCATAGCCTGATGCGTATCCGCTCCGCCAGCAACGCTTCCACGTCCTTTTCACTGCGGAAGAGATACGCCTGTATCACTGCGCCTACATGGCCTGCATTCTCCGGTTGCCGGTGCAGGCGATGGACAAAATCCAGCGTGCGCTGCGTATAAGGTGAGCCTTCCATATCAATGCGGACAAAATTGTTGATCTTCGCCGCGTGCTGCACCACCCCGGACGCAATCTCATAGGCCATTGCCTCATCCACGTCCAGGCCCATGTGCGTCAGTTTGAGGCTTACATTGGCATTCAGGTTTTGCGCTTGCATGGCGTCCAGCATCTGGTGATAAAGCTGCGCGCTGTGCCGTGCTTCTTCCGCATTGGTTACATTCTCGCCCAGATTGTCCACGCTCACGCTCAGGCCAAGCTTGTTGGTGGCCTGGGTGGCTGCCAGCGCGTCTGCAATGGTGGTTCCGGCCACAAAGCGCCGGGAAAGCCGCTGGCCAACCCACGTTTTCTCCGCCATGGCGCGCAGAGACTTGCTTTCAGAAAGGGAAATAAATGCGGCCCTTAGCACGGGGCTCCTGTAGGTCGGGAATGTGGTTTAGAAGGCAAACATATTTTTGTAACACAACGTTTGGGATTTGGGCGAATCAGGCGTCTGGAATTAGGAACTGAGCGTAGACAAACCTTGCAGGTTACCGCCAAACAGCTGGCAACCGGTGACTTGGGGGCTGCCATTGCTTGCCAACCTTCCGCCGTCATCTTTTGGCATACCCACTTTCAGGGTAGCTGCGCGTATATATCAACAGTCCGGGAGGGGACATGATCACCAGAACTTGCTCTTATCTATTCCTATGCCTGTTGCCGCTTTCAATTTATGGCTTTACAGGGCCAATCTCACTGCAAACGGCAGACCAGTCCTTCATGGAAGGTGATTTTGGATCGGCTAAGCAGTCTTATCAGGCCGTCTTTAAAAAGGACCGAAATTCTATTCATGCTACCCTGCGTTTAGGCCAGATAGCGCTGCTTTCAAACCGGCTTCCTGAAGCCGAGCGCTTTCTCAAAAGAACCCTTGTTCTAGAACCGGGCAACAAGGACGCTAAGCGTTTCCTGGTGGAAGCGTACGTCCGCGGGCATAAGTTCGCCCTGGCAGCACAAATAGATCGAGAACTTGGTTTGCCCGGCAAAGCCGCTCAAATGGAAAGCCTTGCACAGACCGTGCCCTACCAGATAGCAAAAGACTTTCATGAAGTTCACATCCCCTTTGTGCTTACAGATCCACTTCCTGTAATTCAAGTCCAGTTGGACGGAACTGATCCCCTCAACTTCTTCATTGATACAGGAGGTTCGGACATTATCCTTGATCCTGCCATTGCTCAAAAAGCCGGGGTGATCACTTTTGGCAGTACCACTGGAACATTTGCCGGCGGAAAACAAGCCGAACTGGTCCGCGGACAATTGGGAGCTTTGGCGCTTGAAAGCCTCACAATACGCAACATTCCGGTGCTCATCCAGAGTACCCGCCGCTATTCAGCTATTTTCCAGGGCAAACCTATTGACGGTATCATTGGTACGGTCTTTCTTTCGCAGTTTCTCAGCACCATTGACTATGCCAACGCCGAACTCGTGCTGCGCCGGCGTTCCGCGAAACCAATGAGCAAAGATAATGCTTTTGTATTACCCATCTGGCTGGCGCAAGATCACCTGATTCTCACCAAAGGAACCGTCAACAACAGCCCACCGGTTTTAATGCTGGTGGATACCGGACTGGCTGGAATGGGAATCACCGCGTCAAAGGCCCTGCTTGATGCAGCCGGTGTACACATTGCTGAAACAAAAATGGAAGGTTTGGGCGGAGGAGGAGCAGTTCAGGCCCAGCCATTTACCGCAGATCGTGTTTCTCTTGGCCCGGTCACTCGCACGGATATTTCCGGTGTCTTTGGTGTGTTTCCTGCGTCACTGGAGAATGTTGATGGTCTGCACATAGCAGCCCTGATTTCTCATCAGTTCTTCCGGCAATCTGCGCTTACCCTGGACTTTGAAAGGATGCAACTCCGCCTCGCTGAGCGCCATTAAAGCGGATTTCAATATGTGAATGCCGGAGAAACCATAAGAGCGACAAAAAAGTTATCATCAACAAAATCGCGGCCCACGCCCACCTTACATTGGTGTGCGGTTTAACTACAGAGATGTTCCCATCTTTTTGTTCAGGTGATTCCGCAGTTGTCACCGTACTCTCCAGCACCTGCGTTTTATGGGCCTGTGGTGATACTGGGGATTCCTGCGGCAACGTTCTGGTTTCTGATTTCAGCTTCAACCAGGCATTTAATTCGCCACGGTATGCGTAAACCGATGCTCCTTTTTCGTGCTTCTGCCGGTGTACAGGAAGCCCTTCTTCCTGTTCCCAGCGGTGTACAGTGCGGACAGAACGGCCAAGGTGTTCTGCTATTTCTTTCCAAGAATTGAGTTGTTCAGAAGATGCGTCCATGTTTT
Organism: Candidatus Angelobacter sp.; assembly: GCA_035653315.1. GTDB lineage: Bacteria > Acidobacteriota > Terriglobia > Terriglobales > Acidobacteriaceae > Angelobacter. Next base: position 1,240 of record DASRCD010000428.1, on the reverse strand, counting down.
CGCTCATGGAAATTGTCCCTTGGCACCATGGAAACATAAACACTGGCAGGATGGAAGCCGGAATTGCGGACCTTCAAGCTTGTCTTTACCTTCCGTGCTCTTCCAGAAATTTTTCCACTTCAATCGCCGCGGCGCAGGGATTGCAAATTTTCCGCTAAATTGATTCCTGGCTCTTGCGATAAATGAAGATCCACTCGCAGAGCAGCGTGGTTAGTGCAAGAGCAGGAGCTATTACCAAGAGGAATATCATTCCGTACCCCTCAGTAAAAAAGCAGCTTACATCCGCCCAGGTATTTTCGAAAAGGAATACGCCATGTCCGCGATAAATCCAGAAAGGGACAGAAATGTAGCCCATACCTGCAATTGTGGTGCTTAAGATGGGAGCAACCACGGTCTGTCCCGTGAATGAGTGCTTCTTCCACTGAGCCAGGGCCCAAAAGCCGCACCAACCGGCAAAAAAATTCCATATGGTGAAAGCGAATGCTAAACGCGCCGCCGTAAAAACGTGACTGTGGCCAGTCCTCTCGACTGAACAAAAATAACTACGATAGCTGAACCAAGACAAAATCGCGTCTGCAACGAAGAAAAATAAAACCGATGCAGTAAGTAGCTTTCGCGTCACTTGCGAACCTTTGTGGGATAAAGAGAGCTCGCACCCAAGCTGTTTCTCCGCGTCTCTGCGCCTCTGCGGTGAGGTCTTTACCTTCCGTGCTCTTCCAGAAACTTTTCTACTTCAATCGCCGCGGCGCAGCCTGAGCCCGCTGCTGTAATCGCCTGCCGGTAGCGGCGGTCCTGCACGTCACCGCAGGCAAACACGCCGGAAACGTTGGTGAAAACAAAATCGCGCGTCTTCAGGTAACCGTCTTCATCCATATCAAGCTGGCCTTTGAACATCTTGGCGTTCGGCTCATGGCCAATGCCCAGGAACATGGCGCTGGTAGGGAAGTCCCAGACCTTGCCAGTCTTGGTATTGCGCAGCTTGAGCGCGGTAACCTCATTCTGGCTTACATCCAGGACGTCTTCCACGACCGTGTCCGTCATGAATTCAATCTTCTCGTGCTTGCGCGCGCGGTCCAGCATGATCTTGGACGCGCGGAAATGGTCGCGCCGGTGGATGAGCGTAACCTTGGTGGCAAAGCGGCTGAGAAACAGCGCTTCTTCCATAGCTGAATCGCCGCCACCAATCACCGTGATCGGCTTGCCTTTAAAAAAGAATCCATCGCACGTGGCGCAGGAAGAA
>DASRCD010000427.1:0-2345 GCA_035653315.1 Candidatus Angelobacter sp. | reverse complement strand
AAGAAAGGCGGCCCAACTACATTCCTTGAAATGGATGAAGGCCCGCGTGAAGATACGTCAGCTGAGGCATTGGGAAATTTGAAGCCGGTATTCAAGAAAGATGGGACCGTGACCGCCGGCAATGCTTCCACCATGAATGACGGTTCGGCTGCGGTGGTGGTGACTTCCGCCGCAAAGGCAAAGCAGTTGGGCGCGCAGCCAATGGTCCGCGTTGTGGCGCAGGCAACCAGCGGCATAGCGCCGGAATGGGTAATGATGGCTCCGGTGGATGGCATAAGAAAAATCTGGGCCAAAACAGGATGGAAGCCCGAGGACGTTGATCTGTATGAGATCAATGAGGCATTCTCCGTGCAGTCCGTGGCGGTGATTAAAGAACTTGGCATTGATCCGGCGCGAGTGAATGTGAATGGCGGAGCGGTAGCGCTGGGACATCCAATTGGCGCCAGCGGAACGCGCGTGCTGGTTACGCTGATTTATGAATTAATTCGCCGAAACGGGAAGCGCGGTATTGCAGCGCTGTGCCTGGGCGGCGGAAATTCCGTGGCCATGGCGGTGGAGAGAGTTTAGCTTTTGATTTTTCAATCCCTCACGGAGTGAGGGAACTTTACAGCCACAAAAATAAGAACCAAAATTAAGCCGCGAATTTACGCGAATGAACACGAATCAGAAAAGATCGTGACCGTTCATTAAGTTTGCGGCTTTTATGTATTGTAGTGACTCATAGGGATTCCTCGCTGCGCTCGGAATTTTAAACATCCTGCGGCGAATCAATCACAATCTTTCTCAGCCCGCGATAGAGCGTCTGCACGACTTCATAAATTTCAGAGATGCCCTCGGTGTAGCGATTCAAGCTGCCAGAGTCTATATCAGCGGTAACGTTGTGGGCCAATTTACGCAGCATGTGCATGCGCTCAGCTTCTAGTTGCGGCAAGACTTCAAAAGGATCGCCGCCGGAAGCATGCAGTTCCACCCACTGCACCACGGACCACGCTGTCTGGCGGATGTGCTCTACTGAATCGTGAAACTGCGCGATGATGCGTGGATCAACTTTATCTATTACCAGTCCCTGCTCAACCTGATTCAACTCCGCCATGGTGCGAGTAACCTGCACGGCAATTTGGCTTGAATTGGGAGTAGCGGAGCGGGCAATGCCGCCGGAGAAAGGCTGCGATGGTGGCAGCGGGTCTTCCGGTACAATCATGCGCTGCTGTTCCGGGCGCATTTCCAGAGATCCCGCAAGCGTTCCGATCAGAAACTCAAGCTTCTGCTGGTCTTCTTTGGCAAGATGGTTGAAAACCAGGCCTACTCCCACGGCATGATGAGAAGTTTTGACCTGGGCGCGGCCGCGTATCAGGGTATCGCGCACGCGTATCATAAACAGCAGCTCAGTGCCAACGGGAAGCGACGAAACTGTTTCCACATAGCAGCCCGTCACGCTGATGTCGCTCAGATTGCCGAACACGGGTGGCGCTGTCTCATTGCGCCGCAGTTCAACGCCGCCAGTGCAACGAAAACGTTCCTGGCTTCTCCGGGTTGCAGGCATTTCTGGCATACAGCTCCTTCGTAGCGCGGTAATTGTGCGTTCGCAAGCGGGGTTGCAAGCCTTGATACCGCGGTGAGAGTGCCTTGATGGTACTTTCAAACGGGGCTGAGATTCAATGGAAACTGCACTTCAGTAACCTATATCGATAAGGACACAAGTAACCACGCGGTGGCGATTCAGGCCGGTTCTTTCAGCCGGAAGACTTCAAACCCGTAAACTTTCTGGAATTCCTGCATAGTCTTGTAGAATGCACTTTCCCCAATCAGGAGAACATCAGCCAGCATGCTGTTTAAGACCCAAAGCGCCGCAGTGTACGGAATTGACGCGAACATCATTGAAGTTGAGGTGGATGTAAGCCCTTCGCGGAGCACGGAAGAAAATTTCCAGACCGTGGGCCTGCCTGATGCGGCGGTGCGCGAGAGCCGGCAACGTATCCGCGCGGCACTGAGAAATTGCGGCTTTGAAGTGCCGCTTACGCAAATCACCATCAACCTGGCCCCGGCGGACATCAAGAAAGAAGGATCGGGCTTTGACTTGCCAATGGCCATGGGAATTCTGGGCGCGTATGGCGGCTTGATCAAGAAAGAGCTGCCGGAATACGTGATGGTAGGCGAACTTTCACTCGATGGCGGCATTCGTGGCGTGCGCGGCGCTTTGCCCATCGCCATTGCGGCGCGTTCAAAGAAAATTGCTAACCTGATTGTGCCTGAGGTCAATGCGCGTGAGGCTGCGGTGGTAAGCGGCGTGAACGTGTATCCGGTAAAGTCTCTCATGGATGTGGTGAACCTGCTGAACAGCGGAA
>DASRCD010000426.1:0-5738 GCA_035653315.1 Candidatus Angelobacter sp. | reverse complement strand
GGTTGAAACCACCATCCTTGCAGGTTCTCCGGGTGAAGTACAACTGCACCTGCGCGCACAAGCGGGCACACTGGAAGAGGCGCAACGCCGTGTGGATGCCCTAGCCACAGCGCTGGAAGACGAATTTGAAGAAGCAATCTTTTCCACCAAGGGCGAGCGTCTTGAACAAATTGTTGGCTATTACCTGGACATGCGTGAAACAACGCTTGCAGTGGCGGAATCCTGTACGGGCGGCCTGCTGGCGGAGCGCATCACCTCCATGCCGGGAAGCTCACGCTACTTCCTCGGCGGCGCGGTTGTTTATGACAACTCTCTAAAAAGCGCTCTTGCCGGAGTGCCGCCGCTATTGATCGCCGAACATGGCGCAGTGAGCAAGGAAGTCGCCATTGCATTAGCAGAAGGCATTCGTGAAAAGTGCAAATCCACTCTCGGCATTGGCATTACCGGCATTGCCGGCCCTGGAGGTGGGTCGGAAGCAAAGCCCGTTGGCCTTGTTTTTCATGCCCTGGCGGATGGCAAAAATACGGAAGTGGTAGACCGGATTTATCCGGGTGATCGCGATCGCATACGGCACTGGGCATCGCAAATGGCGCTGGATATGGTTCGCCGAAAGCTGATGTGATATGCGCCTCTTTATTGCTCTGGATATTCCGGCAGAAATCCGCTTGCTCATCACAAAGTACATGGAGCGTGCGCAGGCTCTTGCGCCGGGCGCTCGCTGGGCCAGAGTGGAAGGCTTGCACGTAACTCTCAAATTTATTGGCGAGGTCAGCGATGCCAGAGCAACAGAGATCCAAGCATCTCTGGCGTCCGTGAAAGCCACACCTTTTTCTGTGAAATTTGCGAATGCCGGGTTCTTCCCCAACCCAAAAGCGGCGCGCGTTTTCTGGATCGGCGTGGATGGCGGCGATGCATTGCCACAATTAGCTGCCAATATTGAGGCTGCTCTGGAAAGAATCGGGATTGCTCGTGAAGAAAAGCCTTATCATCCGCATCTCACGCTGGCGCGGGCCGATGGCGGTCCGCTCAGGGAACTTCAGCCGCTGCTGAATGGTCCACAACCTGAATTCGGTACAATGACAGCGCGCGAATTCTTTCTGTATCAGAGCCAGCCACAGCGCGGCGGCTCACGATACATAAAGCTGGAAAGATTTCCACTGGAATAAACAATCTCTGATACATGGCTGCCACTTACATCATTGTCGCTGTAGTAGCTTACCTGCTGGGTTCAATCCCTTTTGGATATCTATTGGTGCGGTTCTTTCGTGGTGAAGATATCCGCCGCACAGGCAGTGGCAATATTGGCGCAACCAATGTAGCAAGGTCAGGGGCCAAAGGGCTGGGAATCGCCACACTTGCTCTCGACGCTCTTAAAGGAGCGCTTGCTGTTGCGATTGCCTGGTACATTGCCGACTCGCACCCCGGGTTGGTCAAAACGCAACTCATGGCAATGGCGGCGCTGGCTTCTGTTATTGGACACGTTTTTCCCGTGTGGCTCCGCTTTAAAGGCGGCAAGGGCGTAGCCACGGCGCTGGGAGTATTTTGCGTGCTGTTTCCAAAGGCTATCCTGGTGGCCCTGGCGATTTTTATTCTTATCGTTATTGCTACCCGCTATGTTTCCCTGGGCTCGATCCTGGGTGCAATCGCATTCCCAATTGCCGCCTACTTCCTGCAAAATCCTGATGTCATATCGCTACTTTTGGCCTCATCTATTTCGTTAATTGTAGTAATCAAGCATCATCAGAATATTCGGCGTTTGCTCGCCGGCACTGAAAACCGTTTTGGCGCGAGTAAAACGCCGGTTGCGGAGAAGCAGCTTTGAGCCGGATTGCTGTAATCGGGGCTGGTGCGTGGGGCACGGCGCTGGCCATGGTGGCGGGACGCCGTGGCGACCATGAAGTCCGGCTATGGGCGCTGGAAAAAGAAGTCTGCCGGAGCATCGCCTGCTCGCGCACCAATGACCTGTTTCTTCCCGGCTTTACTCTTCCCTCTACCATCCAACCGACCAATGATTTTCAGGAAGCTCTGGCAGGGGTGGAAATTATTGTAAGCGTGATGCCCTCGCATCATTGCCGCCGGGCCTTTGAGCACATGGCGCAATGGCTCCAGCCCCACATGCTTTTTTTGAGCGCCACCAAGGGCATTGAAAATGACACACTGCTGCGCATGACTGAGGTCATACAGGAAGTGGTGGAGCGCTTCTGTGGATTCACGCCGAAGCTGGCCGCTTTTAGCGGTCCATCGTTTGCACAAGAAGTGGCGGAAAAAAATCCGACTGCGGTGACCGTGGCCTCAGCGGACCATTCCCTTGCTGCGCGAATCCAGAAAGACTTTAGCGATCCCAGCTTTCGTATTTATATGAATGACGACATGACGGGAGTGGAGCTTGGCGGGGCGCTCAAGAATGTGATTGCCATTGCGGCAGGCATTTGCAGCGGGCTTGGTCTTGGCCATAATTCGGTGGCAGCCCTCATCACGCGCGGACTTGCCGAGATTACCCGTTTAGCCGTGGCCTGCGGAGCAAAGCCACAAACCATGGCAGGCCTTTCAGGGATGGGCGACCTGGTGCTTACCTGCACTGGAGGGCTTTCCCGTAACCGGAGCGTGGGGGAGGCATTGGGCAAGGGCCAGGCATTAAAAGAGATCATCGCCGGCATGCATGGCATGGTAGCGGAAGGCGTGCTTACCACAAACGCCGCTTTAGGGCTGGCTAAAAAACATCAAGTGGAAATGCCCATCACCGAGCAGATGTATGCCATCCTTTATGATGGGAAATCCGCGCATGACGCAATCCGGGAACTCATGGCGCGTCCTGGAAAAGTGGAAGACAGGTACTAACCTGAATTGGAATAGCAGCTTGTTTTACTCCCCGAATACCCTACTGCAGAAGGTTCCAAACACTTCCGTAATCGCAGGGTAACCTGTTTTTTTCATTAGATTTACTACGATTTCAGAATACAATCTGAGATAGCACTCCTGGTCTATGAAACTGCCGCTGCCGTCCCGAATTCCGATCCTGTACCTGATTCTCATCGTACTGATCCTGGTGAGCGTGGTGCCGCTGTATTTCTACGCAACCAAAATGGTGGCACGGAACCGCGAGACCCTGGGCCGCAATGAAAAGCTGCTGCAAAATAATGTAACCACCACGCTTGCGCAGTCCATCATCCAGCGTGAAATAGACCTTAGCGCAACCTTGTCCAGCCTTGCCTATTCCATCAAAGTCACAGCCAATGGCAAGCTGAGCGGCAAGAACATTGAAGCGCCTGAGGTAAAAGCGCTTTTGCTGAATTACGTTCGCGATCCAAACTCCATTACTCCCTATGCAAGATTAATTAATACCGAAAATGATTCGGCTGTAATTGCGGGCACAATGGAGCCGGATGGCTTTCTACAAAAGGAATTAGACCGCGGATTGGCTGCTGCCCAAGCCGGGCGCGAATACAACGGCGAAGCTTTGTCCGTTGGTTTTGGCAAGCAGACACGCACCGTAATGGTGGTCTGTAAACCGATTTTGGACGATGAACATGGTTATCTTGGCTCCCTGGAAATGGTCATTGACCTGCAATATCTGGTCACGCAGCTAAAAGAAGCCAAGAACCAGCAGGGGTTGGATACGTTTGTAGTGGACCGCTCGGGGCGGCTGGTGGCTTCAGCCAGTTCACGCTACGCCACAGGGCAGGACATGAGTTCAAACGAGCTGGTAAAAAATTTTATTGACCAAAAAGGCGCTGCCCCACTGACGGTAACAATGGATTACACGGTCCAGGAGGGCAAAAACCATGTCCCCATGCTTGGCACGTATTTTCCCGTGTCCGGGCTGGGCTGGGCTGTTGTGGCGCAAAAGCCGCAGGAAGAAGCTTATATCGATATTACCGATATGCGGCGTGATGCCATCCGCGCGGCTCTGATCGCCATTGCGTTCAGCATTCTGGTAAGCATTTGGGCCGCCCGGCGTCTCACCACGCCTTTGAACGTGCTCACGCATTCCAGCCGGACCATTGCCGCCGGCGACTTCACCCATCGCGTGCACCTGAAGAGCCGTACGGAATTCGGCGAACTGGCCCAGACCTTTAACACCATGACGGACGATCTGGAGCGCTTCGTCGATGATCTGAAGGATGCCGCCCATGAAAACCGCACGCTGTTTCTGAGCTCCATCCAGATGCTGGCCGGCGCGGTTGACGAAAAAGATCCATACACGCGAGGCCATTCTGACCGTGTTACCCGCTATTCCGTGCTGATCGCCACGGAAATGGGGTTGAAAGAAGAAGACATCGACAAGATCCGCATCTCCGCGCAACTGCACGACGTGGGAAAAATCGGCATTGAAGACCGCATCCTGAAAAAGCCGGGCGCGCTCACGCCGGAAGAATTTGAGATCATGAAAACGCACACCACCAAGGGTGCGGCTATTCTGCGACCAGTTGAAGCACTGCGTGACATGCTACCGGGAATCGAATTGCATCATGAATCGCTGGATGGGCGTGGCTATCCTTACGGCCTCAAGAGCGAGCAAATCCCGCTAATGCCGCGCATCATCATGGTGGCTGACACGTTTGATGCCATGACCACAAACCGTCCGTATCAGGCGGCAATGGATCCCGAATACGTGATCCGCATTATCAACTCTTTAGCTGCGACAAAATTTGATCCCGTGGTGGTTGCCGCAATGACCAAGGTCTTTGAAACCGGCAAGTTGCGCATTCATCGCGCAGCCACAGTCAGCGGAGAAGAAGCTGCGGCGGCTACTGTCAGCAGCCCAACAGAGGCCTGATCTAAACCGCATTTTGCTATCAGGCGAACTCCTGGCTGTGAGAGCAGGCTGTTCCTTCTCTGGCTATTCCCTTCCGCCTTTGCGCCTCTATGAATCCTGGCGGCCTTACCCGCTATAATCAAAGGTTTAGCAGGATTTCATAAGCAATGATTCAGACTTTATTCGGAACGCCAAAACCTACTTTTGTCGAAAAAATGAAGCAGGCCGTCACGCGCACGCGTGAAAACCTCAGCGAGCGCATTGATGAGGTCATGGCCTTTACTAAGGAGATTGACCGCGGCACACTGGATGAACTGGAAGCGGTATTGATTGGCGCTGATCTGGGCATGAAAACCACCCAGGAAATTCTGGACAAGCTGCGGGAAAAAGCGGACCGCAAGCAGATCAAGGATGTGGCTGAATTAAAGCGGCTGATCAAAGAACAGGTGCTGGCAATCCTCAATGCCACGCCTTCGCGCTCAGGCAAACCAGCCAAAGGCGAGCCGGAAGTGGTGATGGTGGTTGGCGTTAACGGCACAGGCAAGACTACGTCGATTGGCAAGCTGGCGTATGCACTGCGCAGTGAAGGCAAAACCGTTCTGCTGTGCGCTGCCGATACGTTTCGCGCAGCGGCGATTGAGCAGCTTGAAATCTGGGGTTCGCGGACAGGCGTGGAAGTCATCAAAACCAAGCCGGGCGGCGATCCTTCCGCTGTGTTGTTTGACGCGTTGAATGCAGCCAAATCACGGCAGACGGACAGCGTAATCGTGGATACAGCAGGGCGACTCCACACCAAAACAGGCCTGATGGCTGAACTGGAAAAGATGAAGCGTACCGCCCAGCGTGTGATTCCAGGCGCTCCACATGAAGTTTTGCTGGTGATGGACGCCACCACAGGCCAGAACGGCTTGCAGCAGGCTCGTTTGTTTACTGAGTCTGCCGGTGTGACTGGCATTGTGCTGACCAAGCTGGACGGCACGGC
>DASRCD010000425.1:0-5972 GCA_035653315.1 Candidatus Angelobacter sp. | reverse complement strand
GCAGCACCTTCCGCAAACTTGCACGTGAGACGCTGCCTCCGATGGAGCGCGCTGAGTCTTGCAAAGCTCCCAGCAGGCTCTTACCGGTAGATGAAATTGCCGGTGCCAGCCCGGCAAACAAAGCAGTGAGAAGCACAATAGCAATGGCAAAGGCGGAAACCGATCCATCCACCCGGATAGCATCGGCGCGCGGCAGGTCGTTCCAGTGCGTGGCAAGCCATTTGGTAGCTAACACCGAAATCCCCCAGCCTACTGCGCCTCCGGCGATTGAGATGAGTAGGCTTTCCGTCATCTGCTCCTGGATCAACTTCCATCGGCTCCCGCCCAGCGCGCCCCGTATCGCAACTTCTTTCCGCCGCGCCGCACCGCGCGCTACCAGCAGGTTGGAAACGTTGAGGCAGGCGATCAACAGCATGCAACCCACAGAACACATCAGTACGATCAGCGGCGTCTTGGCGTCCTGGACCACATCGTCAATCATCGGACGCATGACCACGTCTTCCGCCACCGGCTTGCCCTGATTTTGCATGTGAATTTGATATTGCAGCGCGCTGACCTCTTTCAGCGCCGCCGTCGCACTCTGCTTGTCCTTGAGCCGCGCAACCACATAGCTCCAGTGATTGTCGGGCTGGAACTCTTCCGGAGTGAAGACCGGCGTGTGCGGAAGCCAGACCTTCACCTCCGGATCGGGATACGTAAACCATGCCGGCAGAACGCCAACCACGGTGAATGGCTTTGAATCCATTCGTACCTGCTTCCCGACAATGCTTTTGTCGCCATTGAACCGGCTCTGGAACAGGTTCCACGTAAGCATCACCACATCGTTGCCGCCGAACCGGTCCTCATCAGGAGTAAAAGTACGGCCGAATACCGGCTGTACGCCTAGCACCGAAAATAGGTTCCATGAGCCGCCTGCTCCGTACACTACCTCGGGCATTTCGCCCTGCATGGTGCTTATGTGGCCCGCCCACCAGCGCCACGCCCCCATATCTTCGAAGCCGTGGGTCTTCTCACGCCAGTCGCGAAAATCGGTGGGAGATACCTGGTTATACGGAGACTGCGACTCGCGGAAGTGCTCGTAGAGCATTACTAGTTTGTCCGGATCGCGGAACGGAAGCGGCCGCAAGAGCACTGAGCGCACAATGGTAAATAGTGCGGTTGTCGCGCCAATTCCCAGCGCCATCACTAATATCGCCGTTAGGGCGAATCCCGGCGTGCGCAGCAAAGTTCGAGTGCCGTAGCGCAAATCACGCCAAAAACCTTCCAGCGAATTCCAACTCCAGAATGACTGCGCTTCCTCACGCAGTACCATTGGATTGCCAAAGAGTCGAAGTGCTGCCAACCGGGCCTGCTCCGGATCCATTCCCGCCTCAATATTTTCAGCTGTCTGCTGCTCAAGATGAAATTGAAGCTCATTGTTCAGGCGCTGCTTCTCGCTCTGGCGGTGAAACAGCATCAGCATTGCCATCTGAAATCTTTGCCACAAACGCATCTTGTACTCCTTTGTCACGCGACTTGCTCTCAGGCCTCATCCACAATCAGATCAATTGCCGTTGAAAGCCTCTTCCAGCTTTCTTTTTCCTTTTCCAGTTGGGCGCGGCCTGCAGCCGTAAGCGAATAAAACTTGGCTTCCCTGCCAGTCTCGCTTTCCATCCATTTCGCTTTAATCCAGCCTTGCTGCTGCAACCGGTGCAACGCGGGATACAGCGACCCCTGCTGCACCTGCAACACCTCATTGGAAATCTGCTGGATGCGCTTGGCGATGGCCCAGCCGTGCTTCGGCTCGAGCGAGAGCGTCTTTAATATCAACAGGTCCAATGTTCCCTGGACCAGATCACTTGGTTTTCCCATAGTATGATTATCTACAATCCAATTGTAGATGGTCAAGGTATGCTGCTTTGAATAGACTGGGAGGCCTGCAAAAAGTTTGGTTGAGAAGGGTTCGATAAATAAAAAAGGCCGCGAATCAACACGAAGCACATGAATCAATTTCTGATTCGTGTTCATTCGCGCAATTCGCGGCTGATCTCTTCTAATTCAAATGGCAGTGAGTTTACGCCAGGTCAAACAGAAGTACCTCGCTTCCGTCCGTGCTACCGGTAATCTGGAGTTTTTCCTCTTTTGCCACGGCAGCGCCATCTCCGGCCTTCAGCGCATTGCCATTTACGTTCACTTCACCTTGCGCTACCTGTATCCAGGCATAGCGGCCATCGTTCAATTTATGCTCCACGGATTCATCTTTGTTCAATGCCGCTGTATAGAGTTCTGCATCCTGATACAGCTTCACGGCATTGCTTCCATTACCGCCGCTCGGTGAAGCCACAAGCCGCAGCTTGCCTTGCTTCTCCTCCGTTAAAATCGCCTTCTGCTCATAATTTGGCTTGATGCCTTCCTTTTCCGGCAGAATCCATATTTGGTAAAGATGGACCGGCTCGGTTTTGGAGTGATTGAATTCGCTGTGCCGTACTCCGGTCCCGGCGCTCATCTTCTGCACTTCTCCCGGACGTATCACAGAGCCTGTACCCATGCTGTCTTTGTGCTCCAGAGACCCTTCCAGCACCACCGTGATAATTTCCATATCACGATGCGGATGCGTTGGGAATCCATAACCCGGCTTCACCCAGTCTTCATTGATCACTCTCAAGCTGCGAAATCCCATGAACTTGGGATCGTAATAATCGCTGAATGAAAATGTGTGATACGTATCGAGCCAGCCGTGATCGGCATGGCCGCGCTCTTTTGCCCGTCTAACCTGAATCATTCTGTACCCCCATTGGTTCTTATTTCTTTACTGTTATGGCCGGACTTGCATACGCCGTGACCAGCAGTCCGCCCATAATCGCCACGTTCTTGAGAAAATTGATTTGCTGCTCCATTTGCTGCGCCGCTGGGGCCGCCCAGAAGTTGTGGAACACCAGCGTCACCGGTATCAACCACAAGGCAATCACCAGCGCTGCGTAGCGCGCATGGTATCCGGTGAGCACCATCAAGCCGCCGCCAATCTCAATAAACAGCGTGATCACCAGGGCCACTGTGGCCAGCGGAATTCCCTTGCCCGCCATCATGGCGGCGGTGTCATGAAAATGCGTGAGCTTGCCGAACCCGCTCAAAATAAAGATGACGCTCAGCAGCACACGGCCCAGCAACAACTGCCATTTCGAACTCATATTGCTCTCCTGATTTTGAATTTGTTTACCACGCGGCCCTTACATCCCTTGATTATGTCGATTAGATGCTTTGATGTCAAAATAGTTTCAGAAAACAATCCTCTAGAGATTTATGGCTATATCCGGCTACTGGTTCTTTGTGCTTTCGCGAATGCGCAGGATGGGCAGCAAGCTGCTGTAATCGTCCGTCCAAAGCCGCAGCCCCGGCTTTGGCTGGATCTCATTTCCGGCTCCCTGGATTTGCGGCAATGCCAGAAAGCCCTTGTTCGCCGTTACCAGAACCCAATCAGCCGCATATGCGCCGGTGTAGTCATCGTCCGGAGACGAGATATTCACCGCCTCAAGTCCGGCGCTTTTGGCCTGGTTCAAGACCACAGGCGCAAGGTCCAGGTAGAGATTTGAGATGTGAAAAGCCAGAATTCCGTTCGGCTGCATCTCCCGCTTATATAACTGCATGGCTTCTGCCGTCAGCAGGTGGACAGGAATCGCATCGCCGGAAAAAGCGTCCACGGCAATCACGTCATAACGCTGCGGCGGCTCGGCTTCCATGGAAAGGCGGGCATCGCCACGTACAATTTCAATCTTTGCCTTAGACTCCCGCAGGTACGTGAACACATTGTTGGCAATGGTCTCCACCTGTGGATTGATCTCATAAAACCGGAACACATCACCCGGCTGCCCATAAGCCGCGGTGGTGCCCGCGCCAAGGCCAATCAGCCCCACGCGCCGCGCTCTGCCTTTACAGCACAAGTCCAGCGCCAGGCCAACGCCGGAACTGTGCGTGTAATAGGTGGTCGGGCTGGTGCGGTCTTCATCATTGCCGAAATATTGCGTACCATGCTGAATGGTCCCGTGAATCAGCATGCGATACATGCCTGCTTCTTCCGTGCTGTCCTGGGTAACGCGCAGCGAACCATAAAAGCTGCGCACCTGAACAATGGTGTCCTGGCTGTAAGAGCGTTCCTGCATCACCACAACCACAAACATGGCGATGGTAGCTGCCGGCCAGAACAGTCTCCAGCCCCAATTGTCTTTCCAGGTGAGCACCATGGCCAGCGCTGCCGTATAGACCAGGCTCCAGGCCATCTCATAACTGCCGCGAAAAATTACGGGCGCAAGCACGCCCACAAACATGGAGCCCAGCGCCCCACCAGCGGCAATGATCAAATAATATTGCGTGGCATAGCGCGGCGATGGCCGGCGGCGATACAACTCTCCATGGCAGAACAGACAGCCAACAAACAACGTGAGGCAAAAAAGCGGCACGGAGATTTTCACTGGCACATCGACATCTGGTTCGGCAATCAGGTAACCAACACTCCCCAGCGCCACCGGCAGAAGACGCAGCATCAGCCCTCGCCAATAGAAATTGCCATTGAAAGCCAATACGAAGGTCAATAAGTAGATTGTGAGCGGAATCACCCATAGCAGCGGGATAGCGGCAATGTTCTGGCTCAAATGGCTTGTGACCGCCGAAAGCAACAGGGCTCCGCAAGCGGAAGCCAAAAGCCAAAGCGTACGCTCACTGGGGGTCGGTGGTGGTTGAGGTGTATTGCTCTCTGCTGTTATGTTCGCGGGCCCAGCCGCATTGAAAGCGGTATCTCGCTTCAGGCTGATCACGCCACAAAGCAAGGCAAAGACAAGAAAGCCGAGCGCCCAGACTACTGTTTGTCCATGCAGGCTGAAATATGGTTCCACCAGTGAGGGATACGCGATCAGCGCCAGCAAGGAGCCGAAGTTCGACAATGCAAATAAACGGTAAGGCGGCCTTGCAGTATTCGCCGGTGAACCATCACTGTTAGCGGTTCCACGCGCATACCATGCCTGAAGCAAAGGGTTGGTTGCGGACAGCACAAGAAAGGGCAGGCCAATCATTGCAGTTAGCAGCCAAAGCACGCTGTAGATAGGATGGACCGTGGAGGCGTGCAAAGTTGGGTTGAGATTCAATGCCACCTGCGCCAGAGCAGCAAAAAGAAGGAGTCCGTAGGCGGCACCCTGCAACTTGGGAGAGATGCGCGTGGCAATCCAGTGCGCGCATAAGTATCCCAGCAAAAGTGTGGTTTGGAAAAAAACCAGGCAGGTGATCCAGACAGAAGACGATCCACCCAGCAGCGGCAGCAGGCGCTTGCCCGCCATGGGCTCAACTAAAAATAGAAGACTGCTACCTAAAAAAATGGCAATAGCGTAAAGAAAAGCAGATTTCCGCATGAGCGAACCAAGATAACAGATGGAGCAATTGGCAGTTAGTAGTTAGTAATTAGTATTTGGTAAATCAGGAATTTGAAACCGAGAATTCTCCAGATGAATGCCCGATATCCAATTACCCAATCCCAATTTCCTTCACTCGCCTTTTCCCAGCTTCCGGCAAAGATCGCCTAATGAATCCTGCTCTTCCGGCTTCAGCCTGCTCATCACCTCAGTAATGCGGCGAGCGTGATCAGGGAAAATCCTGGCGATCAGCTTTTCTCCCGCGGGTGTAATTGTGGCCTGCACAAACCGCTTATCTTTGCCTTGCTGCTCGCGCTTGACCAGACCGCGTTTCTGCAAATTATCCACCACCAGGGTCAGATTGCCGCTGCTGGTCAGGATGCGCCGCGCCAGGTCGCCGAGACATTGAGGCCCAACGTGATAGAGCGCTTCCAGCACGGCAAACTGGCTGAGCGTGAGGCCTTCTTCTTCCAACCCAACGCGGGCATAGGCAAAAGCCGCAGTGGCAGCCCGTTCCAGCTTTACATAGGCGCTCAGCGCGCGCTCCTGCGTTGGCGTTCCTTTGAATTTTTTGGACATTAAAGAAATGGAGGATTG
>DASRCD010000424.1:0-5684 GCA_035653315.1 Candidatus Angelobacter sp. | reverse complement strand
CGATCTTGTGTACGCCGGCATTATTGCCATCGGCGTAGCCGCATTTCTATTTCGTGCCCTGCTCACGCTCGCGGAAAAAGCCCTTTTCCCCTGGCGGCAAGTCTCAGTTGCTTCAGGTGCTAGTGCTTCCGCTGCCATTGTGGGCAGCCGCGGACGCAAGAAGGTGGTGAGCAATGGATAAAAAATCCAAGATCGCCCTGAAAAATGTTTCCCGTGTCTTCTTTTCGCCCAGCGGAGAAAAGATTGAAGCCATTAAGGACGTAAGCCTTGAAGTGGAAGATGCCTTCTCACCCGCAGGCCGCGACATCGGCGAATTTCGCGTGCTGCTCGGCCCTTCAGGCTGTGGCAAATCCACTCTTCTGCGCATGATTGCCGGTCTCGACAAGCCGACCAGCGGTGAAGTGCTGGTCAACGGAGTTCCTGTCACCAGTCCCGGCAAAGACCGCGGCATGGTTTTCCAGAAATACACTTCCTTCCCCTGGCTCACAGTGGAGGAGAATGTGGCTTATGGCATGAAGATCAATGGCGTGCCTGAAGCGCAGCGCAAGGAAACAACAGAGCGCCTGCTCAATTCTGTTGGCCTCACCGAATTTGCCAATGTCTATCCGGAAACTCTTTCCGGCGGCATGCAGCAGCGTGTGGCCATTGCCCGGACCCTGGCGTTGCGTCCCTCGGTCATTCTTATGGACGAGCCTTTTGGCGCACTGGATGCCCAGACCCGCAGTGACATGCAGCAGCTTTTGCTGCAAATCTGGGATGAAACCGCGTGTACAATTCTCTTTGTCACGCATGACGTGGAAGAGGCGGTTTATCTGGCTGACAGGATCTTCATCATGAGTTCGCATCCGGGCACACTCGTTGAAGATGTGCACGTTCCTTTTGACCGTCCGCGTGATCTGGCCCTGAAGGAAAAGCCTGAGTTCCATGATTTGCAGCATTACGTGCTTGGCCGGCTCAAGAGCGCTCCCGGCATTGGCGGCCACGTGAGGGTGAGCGTCTAATGAGCTTTGGCGGCTTCCCCGGTTCCAATTTCCCAGGCTCCAATCTGCCGGACCCTCCCGGCAACGATTCCTCCAGCAAGGAAATCAACTACGTAAAGGAAGCTTTCAATATCCAGTACAACTGGATTGCCCTGGGTGGCGCTGCCGCAGCAGCGTTGGTCAGCGGAACTGCCATTCCGCTGATTCTCGCCAGTGGTCTTGAATTGATGTACCTGGCCGTTGTCTCCCAGCATCCACGATTTCAGCGCCTGGTGCGCTCCTGGAAGTTTGCCGACGAGCAAAAGCAAAACGAGCAGAAGCTTTCTGACATGCTGCGCAGCCTTCCGCCGGACATGCAGGGCCGCTATATCAAGCTGGCTGAGGTCTGCCGTTCCATTCGCGCAAATTTCAGCCAGCTCACTTCCACCTCGCAGATTTTTGTTCAGCAGATGAATTCGCGCCTTGACGGCCTTCTGCATGGCTATGTGCGCCTGCTGAGCGCTGCGCTCCAGCAGCGCCAATACGTTAAGACCACCGATCCTGACGCCATCAAAAAGGAAATCGCGGCATTGCAGCAGCGCCTGCAAACCGATCCGCCGCGGGTGCAGGAGATCAACAAGCGCCGGATTGAAATTCTGAGCAAGCGGCTGGAAAAATACGAAAAGATCAATGAGAACCGGCAGGTTGTGGACGCGCAATGCTCAGCCGTGGAAGATGTTCTGCAACTCGTGCGCGACCAGTCCGTTACCATGCGAGATCCGCAGCAGGTCAGCGACCAGCTTGCCAGCCTGGTGCATGATGTTGAACAGACCGAGCAGACCGTGCAGCAGGTGGAGTCCATTTTCAGTGGTCTCACACCGGACATGGAAGGCATTATGCAGGATGTGGATACTTCCAGTGCCAGCAGCTCGTCACAAAGAACAAGAATTGGAAGCTGAGACACGGGCGATATTTTTCAGGGTGCGGGGTGGAGCAGTCCTTCAGGCCTGCGTTGATGGGCAGAACCCCGGAGGATTTGCCGCTGAGGGTTCGGTTGCAGGGGCTAAAGCCCCGAAATGGCCTTTGCCGTAAGGCTTAAAGCCCTGCTCCACCCGCGGCCTTAGACATTGTTATTGGAAGATACAGATTCATGTCCTCATCCACCACTGACGCATACTTGGCCGCGCTCCCCGCATGGGCCCGCGAACTCTCAGAAAAATATTATTCCCGCTCTTATTCTCTGTTTGTCCTCTATGGCAATGTGCGCGACCTGATCCCCGTTCGCCGTACGGATGGCCCGGATTTTCTCTCCATTGACCAGTTTCTCTCCGGCGCTCTTTTCGGCCAGCGTGACATCATCCTGCACTATGACCGTGGTGGCCTGAGCTTCGGCAATGCAGATTCGCAAGCCGATTTCCGTCGTGCTCTGGAAGGTTATGACAGCTTTCATGGCACCAATTTTTCCCAGGGCGGCCTGCCGCGCAATCCGGATGCGGTCCTCAACATCCTGGATAACTATTTGCGCCTGCGCATTGCCGATAGAAAAAAGATCGCTCTCGTCATCGACTTTGCTGAAACCATTGCTCCCGCAGGCGATGTCTCCAGCATGTCCGCTGAAGACCGCAATTCGCTGGTGATCCTCAAGCGCTGGGCGCGTAACCCTGATTTCCTGAACGCTGATGTAACGATCTGCCTGATCTCAGAAAACCAGATTGAGCTCAATCAGGGCATTGTGCAGAATCCCGGCGTGGCCTCTATTGCGGTCCCTCTTCCCAGTGAAACCGAGCGACTCGACTTTATCCGCTGGCAACTGCGCACCCATCCACTGCCTGAAGGGTCTGAAGTAAGTGACGCTATTCTGGCCAGTCTTGGCGCTGGCTTAAAGCGAGTGCAATTGCAGGGCCTGATTGCGCATACCGTGCAGAACAAGCAGCCGTTCACGCTCAAGTTTCTGAATGATCGCAAAAAAGAATTGATTGAGTCTGAATCCGGCGGGCTGCTGGAATTTATCCAGAGCCGCTTTGATCTTTCGTATGTTGCCGGCAATGACATGGCCAAGCAAAAGCTCAAGGATGCGGCGCAGGCCATTCGTACCGGCAACGCGGATGTCCTGCCTATGGGTTACGTCATCTGCGGCCCTGTAGGCACTGGCAAGACTTTTATCACCACTTGTTTCGCCGGGGAAGTCGGTATCCCGGCAGTCATACTCAAAAACTTTCGCAGCATGTGGCAGGGCGTGACGGAAGGCAATCTTGAGCGCGTGCTGAACCTGCTGAAGGCCATGAGCCCCATTGCCGTGGTTGTGGATGAAGCCGACGCCCAGCTTGGCGACCGCTCCAGCTCTGGTGACAGCGGTGTGAACAATCGCGTCTTTGCCCAGATTGCCCAGTTCATGGGCAACACCGAATATCGCGGCAAGGTCATCTGGTTTCTGCTTACCTGCCGCCCGGACCTGCTGCCCGTGGACCTTAAACGCCAGGGCCGCGCGGAAGAGCACATCGCGCTCTTTTATCCGGACACGCTGGAAGAGCGCCGCGCTTTGCTGCGCGCCATGCAGAAGAAAGCCGGCATGGCGGCATTCTCCCCGGACCTAGAAACATTTTTTCTGGATAATTCCGGCAGCCTCTCCGGCGCAGACATTGAAGCTGTTCTTGTGCGTAGCCGCATGCGCGCGGCGCTGGATAAGCGGACTTCCGTGACTGAAGCCGATCTCAAAGGCGCGCTGGAAGATTTCATTCCGCCTTCTTATCCCACTGAGATTGATTTGCAAAATCTTGTTGCCGTGCTGGAGTGCACCAGCAAAAGCTTGCTGCCCAAAAAATATCGTGACGCCGATCGTAGCGAGCTAAGCCGCCGCGCCAATGAATTGCTGCTGCTGAGCAAACAGTCCGGCGAGGGGTGAGAAGTATCTGCCGCAATATCAAAACAGATTCGCATTTTCGCAAGATTCGCGGCTCATTATTTTCTGATCTGCGTTTGTCTGCGGAAATCTGCGGCAAAGAGCTCTAATCTGCAAAAAACTTCCTGATCTTCACCCAGTACTTTCTCACAATAAAATCCGTGCTCACGTGTCCCCCTGTGGCAAGCGAGTTCAACTTCACTCCGGTTTGCCCTGCAAACTTCTTTACTCTCTCATACGGGACGTTGGGATCGTCTTTGGCGTGGAACATCATAATCTTTGCCGGATCAATTTCCTTAACATGCGCTGCAGGATTATAGAATTTGCCGTCGCGCAACTTGCGCCAGTTTCTTTCCGGAAGACGATAGCCGTTGCCAAACGCCTCGCGAATATACGCAGCATAGCTGCGGTTGGAAGTCTCAGCTTTTTCCGCTGCAGGCAAAATGCTCCAATCCACTACGGCGCAGTTCGCAATCACCTTCTTCACCCGTGGATCAAGTGACGCAAGGATGGCCGCCGCCCCGCCAAAGCTTCCGCCAATCACAAAAATCTCGTCCGGAACCAGCTTGAACTTCTTGCCAAACGCCGTCTCTTGAAATCCTTTTGGGATTTCATCAATCACCGCAAGAATGTCCTGATGCGGAGATTCCTTCAGGAACTCTCCGCCGCTCTCCCACGTGCCGCGATATCGCGGATAAAAAACCCAATATCCTTTTGCCGCCAGAAATGCCATGAGCGGCTGCTTGCGCGGAATGGAAGGCATGCCATCACACAAAATAATTACTTTCTGCTTCTCCCCAAGCCGGTCTGGCGGCTGGAACTCCGCAACAATTTCTTTTTTGAATCTGGTCCTGTAAGCCCAGCTCATTTTCCCTCAATCGCGTCCCACACTTTTTTTGTATCAACATTCTGGACATATTTCACGATCTTGCCATCTTTAAAAGTCCAGATGTGGGCAAACACCGCGTCCATCACGCCTTGCGATTTTCTGTAGGTCCCCAGATACCTGCCGGTCACAATAATCGTATCGCCGGCATCGTAAAAATTCTCCACCACAGCGTGATAGCCTTCCCATTCCGTTGCCAGGCGCGCAAACACATTCCTTCCTACTTCTTCCAGCGTGTGATATGTGCCGGCGTATGGAAATCCGGCAGCTTCAGTCCAGTCAAAGTGCGGCGCAAGTGCCGCCTGAAGGTTTTGGGCAATTTGCTCCGGGCCGCCGGTATAAATCCCTTTTACAACTTCAAGATTTGTCTTCAATGGACCTCCATTCAACTTCTGCGCAAGAGCCAAGCCAAACACGCGCTTCACCCGTAACGTCTGCTCTTAGTGACTGAGCTCTGCTGGATGTTTCAAAAAATACTTTTGCTCGTGTAACGAATGTATTCCCTGCTTCACAACTATACAAATCTTTACTGCACGTTGAAGGCAATGGGGAAAGGGGGTCTCCATGT
The DNA here is from genome assembly GCA_035653315.1 of Candidatus Angelobacter sp. Taxonomy (GTDB): domain Bacteria; phylum Acidobacteriota; class Terriglobia; order Terriglobales; family Acidobacteriaceae; genus Angelobacter. Next base: position 372 of record DASRCD010000424.1, on the reverse strand, counting down.
ACGATGCACTTATTGTCGGCGCCCGCTGCGCCGGTGCGCCCACGGCGCTTTTGCTGGCAAGAAAAGGTTACAAGGTCTTATTGCTGGATCGTGGCACATTTCCCAGTGACATGCCATTTTCTAATCACTACATGCACCAGTCTGGCTCTGCCCGGCTGAAGCGCTGGGGACTGCTGGATGCATTGAAAGCCACAAACTGTCCTCCCATCGTTACCAATCATTTTGATTATGGTGACTTTCGCTTGACGGGATCACCTGTGCCTACGGTGGATGGCGTTACGGAAGCATTTGCGCCCCGCCGCCTCAAGCTTGATCCCATCCTGGTGGACGCTGCTGTGCAGGCAGGAGCAGAGTTGCGCGAGAACTTCACAG
>DASRCD010000423.1:0-9868 GCA_035653315.1 Candidatus Angelobacter sp. | reverse complement strand
GCGCAGTTGGAATCAGACGGCCAGATTCTCAAGATCACTGAGATGTATTCCATCAAGAATGGATCTTTTCCGCCCATGACGCAGGCTGGCCCGCACAATTTTGAGATGTCATTGCCTGTGGGCGCAACCCTGGATTCTTTTTCGGCGAAAAGAGTACAAGGCGTATGGGTGAATGTTGCCGCAGCCCCAGTTTCTGGCCAGAAGGATCGCTATGCCGTGGATTTCCCTTTGCGGCCGGGCGACACGCTTTTTAAATTTATCTATCATCTGCCGGCCACAGAGGCCACTACGCTGCGGCTCAAGCCTGCCTATCCTGTCCAAAGTTTTGCCGTGATGCACCCTGCTTCAATGAAGTTCAAGCCACTGGAGCCAAAGTTTTTTGCCAGCCCCGGGACGGTAAAAGGTCTGCAGGTTGAGCAGGCGCGCGGGGCTATAGTACGTGAAGTCCCGGCTTTTCAAATTTCTGGGATCGGTTCTGCTCCCGCGCAGGCGCAAGCCGCCAAAACTGCTGTCCCTGATTTCCATGCGAGTGCTGGTGGGAACGCCAGCACAAGAAGTTCAAGTGCAATCCAGAATGAAGCTGGTCAACGGCGAGCGCAAACGTGGGCAGTTGTTTGCCTGATCATTGTTTTGCTCGCGGCAGGCTTTTTTGCGGCATGGAGAATCAAACGTTCTTCGCCCGGCAAAGCACAAACGGCTTCTTCCGTGGATGCTTTGAAAGAGGAATTGTTTCAGCTTGAGAGTGAGAGATCACACGGCGCAATATCGGCTGAGCAATATGCCTCAGCCAGGAACGCATTAAACGTAAACCTGCAACGTGTCTTAGCCAGAGAAAAGACTCGATCTTAATTGTTAATTGTTGGTAACAGCTTTTCCCGAGGTGAACATTGCGATTGAAATTTTCCTTCAGCGTACTTCTGCTTGGTCTGTGCATTCCATTCATTGCTTCCGCGCAAAGCACCGATCAGCCCAATGATCAGCCTCAGCCGCCGCAACAAGGCGGAGATTTTTCTTTTACAACTGAACCGCAAAAGCTGCCTACCAATGTGATTCTGGTAAAAGGCGCGGTAGCCAGCGCCAGCGATGCATCCACCCCGTTACCGGAAGGCGGGACGATCAGCGAAAAAGTTTACGTCAATCGTTATTTTGATTTTTCCTATCCTCTTCCAGCGGACTGGCATCAGAAATATGCCGGGCCGCCTCCATCAGACAGCGGCTATTACGTGCTGGCACAGATTGAGCCGACAAAGGCATTCAAAGGCCCCAATCGCGGGTCCATTCTGATCAGCGCGCAAGATATGTTCTTTACGCTGGCTCCTGCCCACAATGCGCCTGAACTGGTGAAATTCAAAAAAGAAAGATTGGGCGCGGACTACAAGCTGGAGCGCCAGCCGGAAGCAGTAAAGATTGCGGGCCGTCCTTTTATCCGCATGGATTACATGTCACCGGTAGCTGAGTTGCATTGGTATGTATTGACCACGGAAATCCGCTGCCACACCGTGGAATTTATGTTTACCAGCCGTGATACCGAAATGCTGGAAAGTCTGGTGCAGAGCATTGATAAGTTGCAGGCAGCCGAGCAGCCGGAGAATGGCGCAGAGCCACACAGCGATCCTGTTTGCGTGAAAGACTATGCCGCTGGCGACAATGTGCTGCAACGTGTGGAACCGGTTTTCGCGGCGCGCAGGTTCAATCCTGTGCCGGTCAGGCTGGTGATTGATAGATATGGCAAGGTCAAGCATGTTCATGTGCTGAGCGCGTTCCCGGACCAGACCAAGGCCATTATGGACGCTCTCTTGCAATGGGAATTCAGGCCATACAAGGTGAATGGAGAACCTGTGGAAGTGGAAACAGGGTTAATATTTGGCTCCGCGCCGCAGCCACAGAGAAAGACTGCAGCACATATTTCTGATTAGCTGGCCCATGGCTGGTTTGAAATGCATGATTTAAATTCTTGCCATCCTTGACGAGCGTTCTCTCGTAGACTATAACTTTTCTCCATCTGGTTCATGGGAAGGCGGTGAGAATCCGCCACTGCCCCGCAACTGTATTCGCTGAGAACTTGAGCAACATGCCACTGGGATATCCGGGAAGGCGCTCCAGGTTCGGTGAGGCGTAAGTCAGGAGACCGGCCAGGTGCCCGTCATTGGGTGTTTCCGGCTGCGATGGGAAGGCTGGAGAGATTCTTGCAGTTCGCGTGTGCTTTTATGAATGGATGTCCATCCTGCTGCATGCTTATGCAAAAGGCATCATAGCAACCGCGCATTAAACTGCAATACTCCTCCGCGCTTTACTCCAGGCCCGCAACAATTCCACTGACGACTTCCGAGGGAGGAGTCTTCACATGAAAGGTTTTCGTTGCGCCGGCCTTGCCCTGGCGTTCGCCTTAACCACGCTTTTAACCTTTGCTGCCGATTCCGGCAGCGGCACGATTCATGGAACAGTAAGGGACCCGCTGGGAGCGGTGGTAGCCGGCGCCCATGTGGACTTGCTGCGTGAAGGCAAAAAGAGCAGCTCGACCACAACGGATCAGGAAGGCAAATATCAGTTCTCATCCTTGTCTTCAGGACGCTACCAAATCAGGACTGAAGCGCCTTCCTTTACCACAGAGCAAAGCGAGACGGCATATCTCCGCACGGGCGGCAGTGCTCTGATTGATGTAACGCTCAAGGTGGGAACAGTGTCACAGGAAATTGTGGTTTCCGCCACCGGCACCAATTTGCCTGACGCACAGACCGGCGCATCTGTTTCTGTGGTGAGCGCTGATCAGTTTCAATTCAAGCTGGATGCGCTTGAGCCATTGCGGCAGGTGCCGGGTGTGCAAGTCCTGGAAACCGGCCAGCGCGGAATTAATGAATCCTTGTTTATCCGTGGCGGAGAGAGCACCGCGAACAAAGTGCTGCTGGATGGAATTCCTGTCAATGAAATCGGGGGGCAAGTCGATTTCGGCTCGCTCTTTACCACGGGCATCGACAAGGTTGAGGTCCTTCGCGGCCCCAATAGCGTGCTGTATGGCTCTGACGCGCTGGCAGGCGTGGTTAACCTGACTACAACCCAGGGCTCAACCTTCCGGCCACAATTTACCTATGCATTCGATGCTGGAAACTTCAACAGCCTTCATCATGATGGATCTCTGGGCGGCATTTTTCGCCAGTTCGATTACTTCTCAGAGTTCTCGCGGTTTGACGGCGGCAATTCTTCCTTTGCACCGGATTTTCACAACGCAACGTATGCAGGTAATTTTGGCTGGACACCGACAGCTTCCACCAGCCTGCGGTTAACAGTTCGCCGCACGGCGGCAAAGGTGGATGTCCCAAATGCCGTGGATTTTTTCGGCATCGCAGATGATTCTTTCCAGACGGAAGACACAACATACATTGGCGTTACGCTGCAGAACCAAACCACTTTACGCTGGCACAACCTGTTGCGATATAGTGCCATGCGTCAGGACTCAGAATTCATCAACCCTTCGCCCACCGGGCTCACTGACCCGATACTTGGTGATTTTCTGGGGAAGATGCTTACAATTCGCGGGGCCAACGGATTTAGTGCAACGGGCCAGGCAATTCTCGATTTTGCCGGGACTTATCCCCAGCAGTTTTTCACGCTCAACAATCGTGATGCGCTGAATTTTCAATCGGATTATGCATTCAGCCCCCATCTGATAGCGCTGTTCGGATTTCATTATGAAAATGAACGCAGTTCTCCGTTCGATGAGCGCACAAACTTCAGCTACACAGGAGAGGTGCATGGCAATCTTTGGAACCGCCTTTATGCAACGCTGGGAGGCGGCATAGAGAAGAATGCCATCTTTGGAGTAGCGGCAACCCCGCGCGTCTCTCTGGCTTACTATGCCATCCGTCCGCGATCCAGCGGATTTTTTACAGGCACCAAGCTCAGATTTAATTATGGCCAGGGAATCCAGGAGCCAAGCATTTTCGCTTCGGATAATTCGCTTTTCGCATTGCTGTCGCAATTGCCGGGTGGAGCACAGTTGATTTCGCAATTTAACGTTCGACCGGTGAATGCCGTCCGGTCACGCAGCTTTGATGGAGGAATTGACCAGTTTGCCTGGAACGGCAAAGCCAGACTCTCAGCGGTTTTCTTTTATGACCGCTATAACGATCAGATTGAAACAGTCAGCCAGGCCGGTTTAATTCAATTGGGAGTGCCCAATGATTTAGCCGTAAATCTGCCCTTTGGCGCTTCAGTGAATTCGCTGAATACCCGGGCTTTTGGCGCTGAAACAGCGCTTGAACTTGATTTGAAACATGGCCTGGTCGCGCGTGTTGCTTATACCTATCTTGACGATCTGGTTTTGCGTTCATTCTCAAGCGACGAGTTGGCTCCATCCTTCAATCCGGCATTTCCGACCATTCCTATTGGCGCGTTCTCACCGCTGGTTGGGAACCGGCCGTTCAATCGCGCTCCGCATACTGGCAGCTTTTATCTCGGTTACGCCCGGCGCAATCTCACGCTTTCCTTAAGCGGAAATTTCGTCAGCCGTCGCGATAGCAGCACATTCCTGTTTGACCAGTTTTTTGGACCCACGATGCTACTGCCTAACCATAATCTGGCTGAGGCCTATCAGAAAATCGACCTTGGCGGCAGTTACCGCATGAATAAGTTCCTGACGTTTTACACGGGCATCGAAAACCTTGCCAGTGAGCATTATGATCCCGTTCCGGGTTTTCCTGCTCTGCCATTCAACTTTCATTCAGGCTTAAAAGTGACTTTTGGTGGTGAGTCCTGGAAATAAGCTGAAAAAAGATAGACTCTTCTAAAATATATCGCGACGCGATTGTTTTGAGTTAGAATACCGCCTGGGCACGGTTTGCAAACTACCGCGCTCAGGCCTGACTTTATTTCGCGTGTGTTTAGAATGCCCGGTTTATTGAAAAAATTGGCGTTGCTTGTGGCAATCACCACGGTCCTTGTGGTTTTTATTGCTCCAAGCGTGGATTTGCCAGACACAACCTTGGCGGCAAAGCAGAACGCCCAGATCGTGATGCTGTGTATCACGCTGCTGGTGATTGCGTTTTCGCTTGAGCTTATGCTTCTGTTCCGCCGTTGGACCGGAAAGGCAGATCTGTTTCTTCCCGTCAATAATCTTATTCAGCCATTCCTCTGTACTTTTCTCCTTTAGCACTCCATAGCTCTTTAAATTTTTTTTTATATGAGCTTAATGGGAGTGTTATGGCAAAAATTCTGTCATTTGACTACGTAAGAGAGGAACTGGAGGCGCGTCATCGATGGCTGGTGAAGTCAGGGTTTGACGTGAGTTCAGTGGAAAGAAAGAATGATGCGCTGCGGCTGCTGCTGAAAAGCCAGCGTTTTGACATATTAATGATTGGCTGCGGCGTACCGGTCTCTGATCGCAATGAAGTTGCCCTTAAGGGGAGGTTGCAGCAGAAAACGCGAGTCATCTTCTTTTATAAAGGGAACATTGTTCATGCAGAATCGGCGGATGCCTTGTTGAGCGTTGATAGCAGTCCCGACGACCTGAATGCGGCCATCTGGCGGTTGCTGCAGCATCCGAGAGAAAACTTCGGCTTGTCACAAACTGCCTACTGAACCCGGTAAATTGCGGAAGTGCCTTTGGTAATCAGGGCAGGTGACCAAAGTCCATCCACCTCCGACCTCATGTCAGCAAGGCCATTGTGAACCTATGATAGTGAGTTGAAGGGCCGTTTGGGCCGCACTCCCCATGGAACTAGCAGCCGAGACCAAACTGAATACAGCACAACATTACTCGCCAACATCCACACCCGTTCTGGATGTATTCCGTCCCTTGCCGCCCCAGACCAAAGATGGCCTGAGCGCGGGGGAGTATTTCCTTGTCAGCAGTTTGGTAATTCTGGGCTTGGTTGGGCTTCCCAGCCTGCGCTCCATTTTTGAGAGCATCTTTGCCGCACCCGCGTCCGCGGCTTATTGGTCCCTGGCGGTTGTATTGGGCGCAATTCTTGTGATTGCAGTCACGCATGAGGTAGGGCACCTGCTGGCTGGAATGGCAGCTGGATTCAAGGTCACGCAAATCAGGATTGGCCCGGTGCGCTTAGGGAAGTCTTCTTGCAATCAGGAACCGTATTCAGGCGATGTGTTGACGCTGGGCACGTGTGCATTTGAGTTACGGGCCAAAAATCTGGATGACATGGATGTGAATTTACGGCGGCATTTGTTAATGCTTGCCGCAGGTGGGCCGGCAGCAAGCCTATTGCTGGCATGCGCTCTGGAAGCAGCACGCGCGTGGGGACAACCCGGTTTCTTGGTTTCATTCAGCATGCATTTCGCGGCTTTATTGTCAGCCATCCTGGGAATTGCCGCCCTTATGCCGGACATTAACCGCTATGGCAATTTTTCTGATGGGGCGCGGCTGTTAATGCTGCTGCAAAGGAATGAAAAGGCTGAAAGATGGCTTTCCAACATCCGTTGCCAGGTTGCATTGAACCAGGGCAGGCATCCTCGCGACTGGAACCATGGCTGTGTTGCCAGGGCTGCGGCCGTGCATGATGATTCGCGTGATGCATTCATTGCGCGCTGGCTGGCATATTTATGGGCTGCTGAGCGCCAGGACATTACCTGTGCTACCAGGTATCTTGAAGGCGCGCTGGAAGTGCTGGGTTACGCAACGCCTGTTCTCCGCAATCATCTGTTTCTTGAGGCTGCAATCTTTCAGGCATGGTTTCGCGACAACCCCTCAAAGGCGCTTTTCTGGGTATATCGCATTCGTAATAAAAAGCTCACACGGCTGCAAAAGCAGCGCCTGGATATTGCCTTGCTTTGGGCGGAAGGCCGGTTGTTTGATGCCTGGGAAAAATTGAGCACTGGATATCTTGCGCAACTGCTCGAATTGCCTGCTTCGCCGGGACGCGCCCTGGCGGAAGAGAGTGCGGCGGAGTGGAAACGGCAGATGGAGTCCCGAATGCTAACGCGCGCATGGCGCAGCATGTATTCACTTTCCCGGCAGCTTGAGCCTGCAGCGCTGCGGGCCGCATTTTCTCCATCGGAAAGCCAGAAAATTGCTTCGTGGTAGTATCCTCTTGTGTCGCCTTCCCGGAAATTGAAGCAAAGGGGACGCGTAAAAACGCGGCCTCGCCAAAGCGCTACCCACCTGGTTGTCATTACTGGCATGTCGGGTTCCGGCAAGGCATCTGTGCTCAAGGCTTTTGAGGATCTTGACTATTATTGAGTTGATAATCTGCCCATTGACCTGATCCCCCGCTTTGCCGATCTGGCAAAGCAGTCAGCGGAAATCGAGAAGGCAGCACTGGTAGCGGATATTCGTGAGGGTGAACAACTCAAGCGCCTGCCCCAGATCATCCAGGCTCTGCGCAAGCAACTCAAAACTACGGTAATTTTTCTGGAAGCATCCGATGATGCGCTGCTGCGGCGATTCAGTGAGACGCGACGTCCGCATCCTCTGGGCAAGGATTCGACCGTAAAAGCCGCGCTGAAAAAAGAGCGCCGCATGATCCAGCCAATCCGCGCCATGGCGGACATGGTGGTGGACAGCTCCAAGTTCAACGTGCATGAGTTGCGTTCCCATATCACGGCAAAGTTCACCGCCGGAAGCACGGACAAGGACATTCTGATTTCCGTGGTGAGCTTTGGCTACAAGGCCGGGGTTCCAAACGATGCGGACCTGCTGTTTGATGTCCGTTTTTTGCCGAACCCGCATTTTATTCCAGCGTTCCGGCCATACACAGGCCGGCATCCGCAGGTGGCCAAATACATTCGCTCATTTCCGCAAACGCAGGAATTTATTGATCGTATTTCCGCATTGCTGGTCTATTTGATTCCGCATTACGTGCGCGAAGGGAAAAGCTATCTGACCATTGGCTTTGGCTGTACCGGCGGCCAGCACCGGTCTGTTTTTATAGGCGAAGAAGTCAAAAAGCGATTGGCCAAAAGCGGCTTTAGGGTCAAGGTAATCCATCGCGACGCCCCAAGGTAATTAACAATAATTTACTCTCAGAAACAGGGCTCCATTCCAGTCACACTCCTTTAGAATGGTTGGAATGCTTCCCGCCACCAAGGATGTGCCATGCGACAACTAAGCCGCTTATTGGCCTTCTTGCGTCCTTATATACCGCATTTTGTGGCTTCCATTCTGCTTATGGCGGTAGTGGGATTGATGGATGCATTCCGTATTCTGCTGATGGGCCCGATTATCGACAGGGTCTTGAATCCCAAAACTCCGGGACGGTCGCTCACCCTCTTTAACTGGCCAGGGTCTCAGCACGTGGTTTATCTCCAGGATTTTGTTCCTCAGCATTTTGGCAATCCGCTTACGATTGTTGCTGTTGCCCTTGTAGGGACCGCCATTATAAAAGGCATTTGCGATTACCTGGGCACATATCTGGTAAATTACGCAGGATTCGGATTGATCACAGATCTCCGTAATCGCCTGTATGACACCATCCTGCAGCGCTCGATTTCTTTCTTTTCCAGGCATGCTACCGGCACGCTGGTTTCTACCGTGGTAAATGACGTCGAAAAAGTGCAGGTCACGCTTACGATTGCTCTGGCCGAATTTCTCCAGCAATTTTTTACCCTGGTATTTTTGATTGGCGTGGTGATTGTGCTGGGGCACAATCTCTCACTGGTCCTGCTGGTTTTTGTGCCGTTTGTGATTATTTCGGCTGGAAAGATCGGGCGGCGAGTGCGCTCAACCACGCGCAAGGGGCAGGACAAGCTGGCCGACATCCAGAATATCCTGCATGAAAGCATTGCTGGTAACAGGATTGTCAAGGCTTTCACCATGGAAAAATGGGAGAGCCAGCGCTTTTCCGCTGCTGCCAAAAAACTGTTTCGCGCGAACCTGAAATCGGTGGCAGTTCAGGCCGTCAGTTCGCCCCTGATGGATATTATTGGCGCTCTTGCCGGCGCGCTGTTGTTGTGGCTGGGACGCAGCCAGATCAACAGCGGCGCAATGACCGCCGGAGCTTTCATTGCTTTTATCATCGCGGTGTTCCGGCTTTATGATCCTGTCCGCAAGATGGCTTTTTTCAACAACAGTTTTCAGCAGGCGCTGGGCGCCTCACAGGAAATTTTTCGTTTTATTGATGAACAGGATGACATCCAGGAGAAGCCCGGAGCGATTGTGCTGCCGGCATTCCGTGATCGCGTGCGGTTTGAGAACGTCACGTTTTCTTATACCGGCCTGAATGGCTGCGAGCCGGAGATTTTGCGCAGCATCAATCTGGAAACGCGTGCAGGGGAGATTGTTGCGATTGTCGGCTCCAGTGGGGCCGGAAAAAGCACAATGGTGCACCTGATTCCACGCTTTTTTGATGTGACATCCGGTTCTATCAAAATTGACGGGCATGATATTCGCGATGTGACATTGGCTTCCTTGCGCGCGCAGATTGGTATCGTAACGCAGGAAACAATCCTGTTTAATGACACGGTACGGAATAATATTGCGTACGGCCAGCCTAATGTTCCTGCTGAAGCCGTAATGGAAGCCGCAAAAACCGCACTGGCCCACGATTTCATTATGCGATTGCCTGATGGTTATAACACCATCATTGGTGAAAAGGGCTTGCGTTTGTCTGGCGGTGAACGACAGCGCATTGCCATTGCCCGGGCTTTGCTGAAGAATGCTCCCATCCTGATTCTGGATGAAGCTACTTCAGCGCTCGATACTGAGTCTGAATCGCTGGTGCAATCAGCGCTGCAAAACCTGATTTCCGGACGGACAGTGTTTGTGATCGCCCATCGCCTGACCACAGTACGGCATGCGGACAGGATCGTGGTGCTGGAAGGCGGCCATATTACGGATTCAGGCACGCATGAAGACCTGCTGACGCGGCTGGGAACATACCGCAAATTATATGAATTGCAGTTTATGGATTTAGACCCCAAA
>DASRCD010000422.1:0-4222 GCA_035653315.1 Candidatus Angelobacter sp. | reverse complement strand
TCGATCCGCAGGTCACGCAAGCAGAATTTGAGAATACGCTGGCGCACGAACTCCACCATATTGGCTATGGAACGGCGTGCCCTGTCTCGGCAAGCAAACAGTGGAGTGCACAGCAGCCCGCCGCCATTCAGCAATTCAATGAATGGGTGGGTGCTTTTGGGGAAGGCTATGCCATGCTGGCCGCCGCAGGAGGGCCGGACGTTCATCCACGCGCAACCACCACGGCGGAAAAACGGCAGCGCTGGGACAGCGACATGGCAAATTTCGATAAAAACCAGCAGGATCTGGATAAATATTTTCGGGACATATTGAGCGGCAGGCTGACCGGGGACAAAGTGGCAGAACAGGGGTTTACTTATTTTGGATACCAGGGACCGTGGTACACCGTGGGCTGGAAGATGGCGGTGACCATTGAAAAAGCATTTGGGCGGGAAAAATTGATCCAGGCAGAATGCGATGGTTCGGCGCTTGCTGTCTATAACACTGCCGCTGAAGCAATCAACAAATCCGGCAAACAGAGCTTGCCGCTCTGGTCGCCGGATGTGATAAACGCATTGCCTTCACAACAGAAGCAAGATCACCGGTAGATGATCTTCATCTGGTCAACATAAATACTGTATGGGGCCGCGGTGCTGTTGCTATCAAGCTGGACGGCGTTAGTGAGTTGATTATTGGGCGTTCCGGAGAAAAACGCGTTATGCGTGATGTTCACCGGAATGCGCACACCATCAATCGTAAGCGCGTCATGAATCACAAGGTGGTTCGTGGTGTCATTGTGATATTCGGCGATGATGTGGTGCCATGTGCCGGGCGTGAAACGGGTGAGCGGGATGCCGGTGGCGTCCCAGCGGCTTAAACCATAGTCAAAAATGCGCCACGTGTTTCCCGGATAGAGTGCCTGCCAACTGAAGTTGTAAATCCATCCATTCAGGATTTGCTGGGTCTCAAACTCAATGGCCTGCGGCAGGTTTTCCGAGCCGGTGGGGATGTACAAGTCAAATTGGTAAGTGAGCGCATTGATCTGCGTGGCAACAGGCGTATGCCGCTGATAGAAGTATCCATTGGTGAATGGCACTGAAGCCGCGATGGAAAACTGCGTGGCTGAGCCATCCTCGCTGGGGGCGCCGATTCCCAATGTGTCAGAGTAAGCGGCTGTTGGCCCGGTTGCGCCGTTGTTGCCGCAATTGCCGCATGTCAGCCAAGGAGATTCTTCAATATGGTCAATGACCGTTCCCGATGGCGTTGTGCCCGGCGTTGGTGTGGGTGAAGGGGAAGGGGAAGGATTTGGTGCTGGTGTAGGTGTTGGCGCAGGCGCAGGCGCTGAACTTGAAGGCACGCTGTTGCTGGCTGTGGTTGTATTGGTGTTGCCGCCGCACGAAACGAGCGCAAATATCAAGGCGAGGAACATTGGAAATGACAGAGCAGTTCGCCAGGGTCGCAAGATGCGCCTCCTTTTTAAAGCTTGGTTTCACGAAATTTGGTAGCGGCAATGTACTAAGCAGCGGGTGATTTTGTATTACGGCGAAACCCTGAGACTAAGAAACCAAGGTCGATGTCCCCTTTTGTGTCTGAAGGTAATTCAAGAGAAACAAGGGTTTGCCGAGCAGCCTTTGGATGGGCATTAGACATAAGCTGCTTCAGCCCGGAACAGAAAATTTAAGAACCAAGGTAATTTGTTTCTCTTCAATGAGTTTGCCAGAATTGTGTGTTGCATTTCTTTAGTGTTTTTATTTCGCAAGAACCAGAAAAGCATTTGCAGCAAAGCGGAAATGCAATGGCTTTTTGATGAGCGTAATGGCCCCATTAAGGATTTAGGCCAGCAACACAGGTGAACGTTCGATATGGGTTCGAGCGCCAATGCTGCATAATGAAGCGACACAGTTCGCAGGCACTATTTCACAGAGAGTGAGCGACCAGAGATTGGCTTCCGGCAACCTGGGCTTGCAAAAATCGGAGACGTTGCTGCGCGTTTCTGCCTTGAGCGTTGACTATGACAGCGCCAGTGGAGACGTGGTGCACGCGCTGCGCAATGTTGATCTTGAGATCGGCGCAGGCCGGAGCCTTGGTGTGCTGGGCGCATCCGGCTCAGGCAAGAGCACGCTTGCGCTGGCGCTGTTGAGGCTCCTGCCTTCCAGTGCGGGAATCGTTTCCGGAAAAGTGGAATTTCAGCGGCAGAACCTGACCGAACTTTCCCCGAAGCAGCTGAGGGCTGTTCGCGGCGGCGAAATGGCCCTGATTTCGCAAGAGCCTGCGCTGGCATTGAATCCCGCACTTACCCTCGGCACACAGATCAGGGACGTATTGCAGGCGCACAGCACGCTTAACCAGGAGCAAATCTCGCTTAGCTGCAAGGAGATGCTACGCGAGGTGGGATTTGCAGAGCCAGAGCGCATTCTGCGCGCCTATCCGCATGAGCTTAGCGGCGGCCAAAGGCAGCGCGTAGCAATTGCCCAGGCGCTGATATGCCGGCCCAAATTGCTGATTGCCGACGAACCTTTGAGCGCGCTGGATGTGGCCACGCAGGCAGACATTCTGGAATTGTTGCAGCGGCTGAAACGGGACCTTGGGCTGGCCCTGTTTTTTATTACTCACAATGCCGGGGTGCTTTCTTCGCTTACAGAACGTGCCGTGGTGATGCGCGATGGAGAAATTGTTGCGCGCGGCAGCATGGAAGATTTGCAACGGAGCAGTGATCCTTATCTTGAAGGCATTTTATTTCCGGAAAAGATGATTGCCCGCTCGGGTTCGCAGGCAAAAACAATCAACAGCCATGATCAGCCGTTATTGGAAGTGCGGGATGTAAGCAAAAGATTTGTGCAGCGGCGGATGTTGTCGCGCAAGAAGTTCATGGTGCAGTCGCTGGATGGAGTCAGCTTTTCTTTGCCAGCAGGCTCAACGGTCGCGGTGCTGGGCCGCTCCGGGTCAGGGAAGTCAACGCTGGCGCGATGCATTGCCGGGTTTGAGACACCGGATTCAGGCGCGATTGCATTCCAGGGCAAGAGCGGGCCTTTGCAGCGGCAAGTGCAGATGGTATTTCAAGATGCGGCAACATCCCTCAACCCACGCTTTACCGCCAGACAGGTGATTACCGAGCCAATGGAAATTGCGCGGGAAGGCAATGACCTGGAACGCACAGCTAGGGTGCTTGTTCTGATGCAGGAAGTAGGGCTTGATCCGGACTGGGCGGGGCGGCTGGCAGGTGAATTCAGCGGCGGCCAGCGGCAAAGGCTGGCATTGGCACGCGCGCTGGCTGGGAACCCCAAGCTGCTGGTAATGGACGAAGCTTTTTCCGGGCTGGACCTTCCATTGCAGGCACAGATGATGCGCTTGCTCATGGACATTCAGGCAAAGCATGGACTGACTTATCTTTATATTTCGCATGACCTCAACTTTGTTTCCCTGTTCGCGCAGGAAATCATGGTGATGGAAGCAGGGAAGATTGTGGAGCGTCTGGCAGCGACAGAGCTTGCTCGCGCCGCGCATCCGGCAACGCGCGAACTGGTCCAGGCCAGCGAGCGTTTGCACGCCATTAGAGCGGAGGCTGCAGTATGATCCGCTACATGGTGCGCAGGCTGTGGCATGGCATTGTGATGCTGGTCGGCGTCTCGCTATTGCTTTTTCTTTTGCTCCAGGCCGCGCCGGGAGAATTCCTGAGTGACATGCGGCTCAGCCCGCAGATATCGCCGGAAACGGTAAAAGCGTTGCGCACGCAATATGGGCTGGACCAGCCATTGCCGGTGCGCTATTGGAAATGGGTCAAATCATCCGCTCAGGGCGACTTTGGCTATTCCTTTGCCTACAACACTTCGGCGGCATCTTTGCTTTGGCCGCGCGCGCGCAACACATTGCTATTAACAGTGCCCGCGCTGTTTATTTCATGGTTGATCGCCGTGCCGCTGGGCGTGTTGATTGCCGGAAAGAAGGGAAACTGGGCCGACCGGCTTTTTTCCGGTGGAACTTCTGCCTTGCTGGCGCTGCCTGATGTGCTGATTGCCTTGCTGGCGCTGCTGGTTGCTTTAAAGACAGGCATGTTTCCCGTGGGCGGAATGACTTCAGTGGATGCGCAAGACTTGAGCACCTGGCCATGGCTGCGCGATCTCCTGTGGCACATGGTGCTGCCGGTTGCGGCGCTAGTGATTGGTTCGCTGGCCATGATCTTGCGCCACGTCCGTGCCGGTATAGCGGAAGTCCTTGAGTCTTCCTACATGCGGGCGGCGGAAGG
>DASRCD010000421.1:0-3376 GCA_035653315.1 Candidatus Angelobacter sp. | reverse complement strand
ATGCTGAAGGCAATCTGAAAGACTGGTGGACCCCGGCAGACGAAAAAGCTTTTAAGGAACGCACGCAGTGCCTGGTGAATGAATATGATCAGTTTGTCGCCGTGGATGACGTTCATGTGCGCGGCAAACTTACCCTGGGTGAAAACACGGCGGATAACGGCGGCCTGCGCATTGCCTATATGGCATTGATGAAATCACTGGCTGATTCCGGCAAGCAGCCAGAAAAAATTGACGGCTACACGCCGGAGCAGCGCTTCTTTCTTGGCTGGGGCCAGATCTGGTGCCAGAATGAGACCCCTGAAATAGCGCGCCTGCTGGCCCTGAACAATGAACATTCGCCCGGCAACTTCCGCGTGAATGGCGTTGTGCAGAACATGCCTGAATTCCAGAAAGCCTGGGGATGCAAGACCGGGCAGCCGATGGTCCGGGCCAATGCGTGCCGTGTTTGGTAACTGAATGATGACTTAAAAGGCCCTCGGTAAACCTGGGGCCTTTCCGTGCCCAATAGAAGATTATGGCACTGCCTTTCAAACTCGTTTACAGCGACGATTACTATCTTCCCATTGGTGCGCATGTTTTTCCCGCGCAGAAATACCGGCTCATCCACAAGCGGCTGCTGGAAAGCGGCATAGCAGCCGCTGAAGATTTTGCCGCGCCTAGCCCGGCGCGGGATGAAGACATTCTTCTGGTGCATACGCGCGAGTACGTGAGCAAGCTGAAGCATGGAACGCTTTCCGCGCAGGAAGAAATGCAAATGGAAGTGCCATATTCGCCGGAACTGGTAAAAGCTTTTTGGCTGGCTGCTGGGGGTTCCATTCTTGCCGCAGACCTTGCCTTGCGTGATCGCCTTGCCTGCAACATTGGCGGCGGATTTCATCACGCCTTCCCCGACCATGGAGAAGGGTTCTGCGTGATTCATGATGTTGCTGTTGCCATTAAGCGCATGCATCAGGAAGGAAAACTCAGCCGCGCCATGACCGTGGATTGTGACGTCCACGATGGCAATGGCACTGCCGCAATCTTTCCGCCGCAGGGCAGGACGCGCATTGGCCAGCCGCTACCAAGCGCGGGAGGAAGCCAGCGCGAGATCCTTGCACACAACAAATCCGGCACGGACGATCCGCAGAACGTTGATTCAAAAAGCGTCAATTCAAAAAGCATGGACTCAAAAGGCGCGGATCAGAAAAATCTGGAAGTCTTTACCATTTCCCTGCATCAGGCGCACAACTATCCCGCATATAAACCGCCTTCCTCAATCGACGTAAACCTGCCCGATGGCACCAATGACGATGAATATCTCGGCTGGCTTGACCAGTCTTTGAGCTCTGCCTTCCGCAACTTTGAGCCGGAGCTGCTCTGCTACATCGCCGGGGCGGATCCTTATAGAGAAGACCAGCTAGGCGGGCTCTCATTGACCATTGAAGGCTTGAAAAAACGCGATGAGCTTGTGCTGCGTGTGGCCACAGAACGCAATGTGCCGGTAATGATTACTTATGCAGGTGGCTATGCACGCAATGTGGAGGACACGGTGACCATTCATTGCAATACCATTGCAGCGGCAAAAGAGATTTTTTCATGAAACTTCAGCTCATACGCCATGCGACGTTGCTGCTGGATTATGCCGGCATGCGGATCCTTATCGACCCCATGCTGAGCGATGCCGGAGCCATGGAGCCGATCCAGAATTCTCCCCATCCCCGCCCGAATCCGCTGGTGCCACTGCCTATGCCGACGGAACAGGTGCTTGATGGCGTGCAGATGGTGCTGGTAACGCACACGCATCGCGACCACTGGGACGATGCCGCCATTCAGCTTATTTCCAAAGACCTGCCTCTGCTGTGCCAGCCGGAAGACCTGAAAAAGATGGAGGCCGTACACTTTGTAAATGCCGCTCCGGTGCATGACGTGAAATATTGGAGCCAAGTCTGCATTACGCGCACTCCAGCCCAGCATGGCACAGGGGAAATTGCACGCGCCATGGCCCCTTCCAGCGGCTATGTGCTGAGCAGCCATGGCGAGCCCACCGTTTATATCGCAGGCGATACCATCTGGTATGACCAGGTCGCGGAAACAATCAAAAATTTTAAGCCGGATGTTATTGTGGTGAACGCAGGCGCGGCGCAGTTCCTGCATGGCGATCCCATTACCATGACTGCCGGAGACGTGACTCGCGTCTGCCGTGCAGCGCCGCAGTCCAAAGTGATCGCCGTCCACATGGAAGCCATCAATCATTGTCTGCTTACGCGCCCGGAACTGGCGCAGCAGGCCCACGCCGCAGGAGGCGAACTGGTGATCCCTGGCGACGGCGAAACCGTGGCCTTGCATGGCTCGCACTAGTCAGGAATGTGGCAGTAGCGCGGCCACAGGATCTAAACAGCCCAACGCACCCGCGTGATCAGAGCTTCAACCCGCGCCGCGACTACGTTAAATTACTGTTTGTCCGCCAGCAGGACTCCCGCGCTGGCATAGTCTTCACGGGTAATTTCAACAAAGGTCACCACCACGGCTTCTTTTGAGGCCTTGGCATCCTCCACCATGGCTTGCGTAATGCGCTCGGCAACTTTGCGTTTCTGCTCAATGGTGCGGCCCTTCAACATGGTGACTTGAACAAGTGGCATGATAGTTCCTCCATAAAAGCAAAAAGTATAAATGAAAAAACAGGCCGGATTTTTCTCCGGCCTGCTGCATGTAACAAAATGTTCAATCCTCTTGAGCAGTTACTTTACTTTTATCTTTACGGCATTCGACGTGGATGCGTTGAAGCCGGCATCCCCGCTGTAATGTGCTGTGATTGTATGCGTGCCGCTGGTCAATGTGGTGGTGGTGAATTTGGCCACGCCATTACTTACCGTCACCTGGTTTGATATCTGTGTAGTCCCATCCAGGAAAGCAACGCTGCCGGTGGACGTATTTGGGCTGACAGTAGCGGTAAAGGTTGTGGCTGCGCCGGCTTTCACATTGTCTTCCGGCGTGGTTAGTGAAAGCGTGGTCGGAGCTTTTGCCACATTCTGGACCAGCGCAGCAGAGACAGACCCGTTAAAGTTGTCGTCACCGCTGTATTGGGCTGTAATGGAGTGGCTGCCCGCGCTCAAAGAGGAAGTAGTGAAACTTGCGGTTCCTCCACTAAGCGGCAAGCTGCCGGAAATTGCCGTGCCGCCGTCAAAGAAAACAATGCTGCCCGTTGCTGAAGCCGGCGCAACACTGGCTGTAAAAGTAAGCGCGGCGCCAACCGATGGAGTGGCAGCAGTGGGCGTAAGTCTCACACTTACACTTGTTGCCGCCTTCTCTACCGTTTGTACCAGTGCCGGACTCACTGAAGCATTAAATCGATTGTCACCCGTATAGCGCGCCGTAATGGAGTGCGTTCCCAGCGCCA
>DASRCD010000420.1:0-8565 GCA_035653315.1 Candidatus Angelobacter sp. | reverse complement strand
CTGCGGCTCAATACCGGGAATGAAGATGGTCTCGCCCTTTTTGAAAGTGGTCTTGCCATTATTGGCCTTGCCAATGGCATCGACATATTCGGCGACAGTCATGTACTGCGATTCCGTCAGATGCTCCCGCGCAACGAATTGCGCCGTGGTGAGCGCCTTGGCGGTTTGTGAAATCGTCCCCGGCGGCAAAGGCTGAGGCGCAGTGGCTGGAGCAGCAGTTGCATTTTGGGCTGCGGGCGTTACAGATTTGCTGGTTTTGTCAGCGGGAGCGGCCTGCACCTGCGAGTGCCGGGTAAAAATGAAGAAAGCAACGACCAGCCCTAGCGTAACAAGGGCCGCGGAGGAGAGGAAACGAGAATTTTTGGATGACATTGAAAGAACTCTTTCCCGGGGTCTGTGACGCATCTTAGCACGCAGTAGGGTACTCTGATCAAAGTGGCTGGAGTGCTTGTCCTTTTGTCACGCACTTGGCATCTAAACTTTTATGTGGAGTTTACAACTACTGAACTGTTGACAAATCAGTAATTACAACTCAGTAGCTTGTACTCCCATCTCAGCAATTGACCACTTCTGAATTAAGGAGTGGGCTACGGCACCAAAGGCGGGAAATATGAGGACCGGCTTTAATACTGCACTAGATCCAACCCGGCGCAGTTCCGATGCGCAGGATTTTGAGGCCGCTTTACGGCGGAAGATCGTTGGCCAGGACCCAGCCGTAGAAAAAGTTGTGGAAATTTACCAGATGTTTCTTGCCGGCTTGAACGCTCCCGGGCGTCCGGTTGGCAATTTGCTCTTCCTTGGCCCCACAGGATCAGGCAAGACGCGCGTGGTGGAAGCCATGGCGGAATCGCTTTTTGGCGATCCGCGCGCCGTGATCAAGATTGATTGCGCCGAGTTCCAGCACAGCCACGAAATCGCAAAACTGATCGGCTCGCCTCCGGGCTATCTGGGACACCGTGAAACGCACCCGCTGCTCACGCAGGAAGCGTTGAACCAGTGGCATACTGACAAGCTGAAGCTCACGCTGCTGCTGTTCGATGAAATTGAAAAAGCAAGCGACGCGCTCTGGCAGCTTCTGCTGGGCATTCTTGATAAGGCCACGCTCACGCTGGGCGACAATCGCCGTGTGGATCTTTCCCAGTGCCTGATTGTGATGACTTCCAACCTGGGCGCCAGCGAGATGGATGATCTCATGACCGGCGGCCTTGGCTTTGGCAATACCAAGCGCATGGGGCATGTGGATGCCGCACTGGATGAAAAGATCACCCGGACGGCGCAGGATGCGGCACGGCGCAAGTTCTCTCCGGAGTTCATGAACCGCATCGACAAGATAGTGGTCTTCAAGACCCTTAAGTCGGAACATCTTGAGCAGATTCTTGAAATTGAACTGGGCATGGTGCAGCAACGCATTCTGCAAGCCACCGGCAACAGCCAGTTTGTTTTTTCCTGCACAGCACCGGTCAAAGGCTTTTTGTTGCAGGAAGGGACTGATCCCAAGTATGGCGCAAGGCACTTAAAGCGCGCGATTGAAAAGAATGTCGTCTTCCCCCTGGCAAATCTTGTGGCTACCGGGCAGATCAAGCTGGGCGACTTTATCCGCATTGATAGAAAAGAAGGCCAGATGACCTTCACCAAAGAAGCAGAAGGCGCACTGGTTCCCGTGTTACTGGAAAAATATGGCGAGATGAACCCGAATTCGCCAATGGCCGCCAAGGCAGGACGAGGCGCGACGAAATCTCCGCGAGATTTTGGAATTTCACCGCTGCTGGATCGAGGGAGCGGGAGCAAGTGACGGTAATTGGTAATTAGTAATTAGTATTTGGTATTTGGTATTTGGCAAAGCGTAACCCCTCTGAACGAGGGGTTTTTAGTTGCTAAAAACACAACATAAACTTTTACTAACCCGGTTTTATTCCGTGTGCAGGCGGCGACAACAATCATTGGCCTGATGCGGGATCTGCTTTAGGAATTCCTCGCTATGCTCGGAATTAAGAAAGAGAATCCCTCGCTACGATGGATTAAAAGAAAGAGGTCCCTTGTTCCTCGCTACCCTCGAGGATAAATCTAGTTTGTAGAATCTACGCGCTACACTTGGGATAAAGGATAAAGTTAGCCTTTTTTCAATTCAATCAGCACTAGGCGCGCGACCTCTTTCAGCGTTTCAAAGACGCCTTTACCCTGAAAGGCCACAGCTTCAAACGTGGGCTCATCTTTTTTGACCAGTTCACGCTTTAGATCTTCCACCGCCATTGCGGTCGGCAGGTCGCGCTTATTAAATTGCAGGACGTAGGGAATTTTCTTGAAGTCGTAGCCGTGCTCTTTCAAATTTTCCTGAAGGTTTTCCAGCGCTTCAATGTTGGCGTCCAGGCGTTCTTCCTGAGAGTCCGCTACAAAAACCACGCCATCCACGCCGCGCAGGATCAGCTTGCGGCTGGCATCGTAAAACACCTGTCCGGGGACGGTGTAAAGATGGAAGCGGGTGCGGAAGCCGCGCACAGTACCAAGATCAAGAGGCAGGAAATCAAAGAACAGCGTTCGATCAGTCTCCGTGGCCAGAGAGATCATTTTGCTTTTCTGCTTGTCGTTCGTTTTATCGAAAATATGCTGCAGGTTCGTGGTCTTACCGCCCAGACCGGCGCCGTAATAGACGATCTTGCAGTTAATTTCCCGAGCGGCAAAGTTGATAAAGCTCAAGACTCTCCTCGCGTTCCACAGACAAACGTGCATCTGTCATGAACGGCCATTCTGCTGAAAGACTTTTTTATATCATAACGGATAAAGCAGGAGCGGCCTTCTCATTGTACGCCGGAAGAGCCATATCCAATTCCGCTTTCACGGAGATTGACCACTCAAAGGTAACATCCCTATTTTTGCTGCTGCTGGGGTGGTGGTGGCGGCAATGAGTAATAACCCTGTTTAGCGATAACATGCAAATTCGGGCGAAGCACGCGGACATCAATATTGCGGTAAGTGCTGGCCGCCGTGGCACGCGTGGTATAGCCAAGCGTGTATTGATTGCGGGCCGTATCAGTAATCCTGGCATAAGCCGCCTCAATGCCCTGGCGGTCAAACTCAGCCAGGATTTCACCCGCGGTATCTGAGGCGTAGCGTGGCAGAATGTTTCCCGTGCCAAAGCCGGGCATGCGAATGCGATTGGCTGAGTCATAGATCGGGATTGCGGCGGTATCCACGCCCACGCCATACACGCTGATATTGTTGGAAAGCAGGATTCTTTTTACTTCGTCATAGCTGGCGCTGCTGCCAAGCTCGCGGCCATCGCTGATGACAAAGATGATGCGACGCCGGCCTTTTTCGCGATGGCTCAGGTCCTGCGCCGCGCGGAGAATCGCGTCATTCAATACATAAAATTCTCTCGGGGGAGTCTGCACGTCCGTGGCTTTGCCGCCGGTGGCATTGGGATCATTAATGGAATGTCCATTGATGCTGGGGCCGCCGCCAAAAGGACCACCTACGACCGCAGGGCCGCCTTCACGACCGGGACGTTTAATGCGATTGAGAGTAGTTGTTGGAACGCCAGCCGCGCCGGTAAATCCGGATATCTGCTGCACGGTATGGCCATAACGGTAAAGCTCTACTTCATCATGTTCGCTGAAAGCCGCAATCAATGCTGGCAACGATTCATTCACCTTTTTCATGGTCGTGGCGGGCATATCCGTGGCAATTACGATTGCGGCGGAAATAGGAAATGGATCGGCGGTAAAAAACCTGAGCTGCTGCAACACACCGTCTTCATAAACGCGGAAATCGTTTGACGTAAGTCCGCTCACCATTTTTCCCGCACTGTCTTTTACGACAACCGGGACCTCCACAAAATTGACGCTGATGGGAAACGTATAAATTTCTTCACGCCGGTTGGAAATTCCACCGCGAGGGACAGGTGTTGCCGCAGGTCCGGGAGTTGGGGTGGGCTCTACGCCAGTTTGTTCCGGATGAGCGTTTTTAGGCGCGGGTGGAGCGTTCTCAGGAAATTGGCTGGGTTGCCCTTTGGGCTGCGGGGCATCTGGGACGCCTTGCTGCTGCGCCTCAGTTTTCGGCTGTGGGCTGTCTGGAAGTGACTGCTGCTGCGCCGCTATGGCACAGGCGGCCAGACAAAAAAAACACATCACCCATTGAACCAACCTAAACATCAGTCCCTCCTGCTTACTTAGAACGTCTTACGAGCCGGACTTTTGCATTTCCATAAAAGCAAAAATCCATTCTGTCCGGAAACTTGTGTCAGGCAACTCTGGCGCATCTAATACAATAGATTAAGCTTATCAGACCAGAAAGGCAGTGCCCAAGGACCTATGCGGACTTTTCTATTCGCGTTAGCACTCGCATTTCTTTCCGTCAGCGGGATTGCGGGAGATGCGCAGCCATCCTCCGCAAATGCGCAACAATCTTCCGCGCCTTCCGGCCAGAGCAATGATCAGGGAAAGGTGCCGGTTTTCCGTAAAAGCGTAAACGTTGTGACCGTGCTTTTTACGGTAAAAGACAAGCACGGCGTGATGGTGCCAAACCTTACCCAGGACCACTTTGAAGTATTGGATGAGGGCAAGCCGCAGACTATTAAATATTTTTCCGCCGATACTGACCAGCCTTTAACGCTAGGCCTGCTGATTGACAGCAGCAAGAGCATGGAGCGGACATTGCCGGAAGAAAAAGTTGTGGCCGGCAGCTTTCTGCAAAAGGTGCTCACGGAAAAAGACCTGGCTTTTGTGATCAGCTTTGATATCAGCGTTGACCTTCTCCAGGACCTGACCAACAGCAATCATTTATTGCGCGCCGGATTGGATAAAGCCCGCATTAATACCAATCTTGCGGGCATGGGGCCCGGCCCAATAGGGAATCCCGGCCCTGTTCCCACGGCGCAGGGACAAAATAAAGGAACACTTCTTTTTGATGCCGCATATCTGGCTTCATCCGACGTGCTGAGTTCGCAATCCGGACGCAAAGCCGTGGTGATCCTTACGGATGGCGAGGATGTGGGCAGCAAGATGAAATTAAAGGACGCCATTGAAGCGGCGCAACGCGCGAATGTGGTGAGCTACGTCCTGCTGATCACCGATCCCATGTATGTCTCGAATTACGGCGATATGAGCAAGCTTGCCGAGCAGACCGGAGGCCGGGTAATCCAAGTAAGAAATCCGGACAAACTGGACAAGGCATTTTCTGAGATTGCTGCCGAGCTTCGCAGCCAGTACAGCCTCGGCTTTACTCCCACGGATGAAGTTGCAGACGGTAAATTCCACAAGCTGGAAGTTAAGTCGAAAGACGGTTACAAGATCCAGGCACGCAAGGGCTATTACGCGCCAAATGGCAATGAAGGAAACAAGTAATTACCGGCGACGATGGTGAGTGCGTCTTTAATCGAAAAATCAAAGATCCGAAAACCAAAGACCTGAATCGAGATCTGAAGATTTGAACCAAGATCTGAAATCAGATTATTGCTTAGGCACGTAGTAGCCTTTTTTCGTGCGCACTTTAAGTTTCTTGCTGTCTGCAATGATCTGTATGGGGCGGAATTGCCCATTGAGGACGAACTGGTCAGGCCGGTAAGAAATGGAATACTGGCTGCGCAATTCTTCCTGAATGTCAGTAAAGGCCGCGGAAACATCGTCCAGCTTCGCCGGGAAAAATGCGCGCCCGCCTGTGGCTTCCGCCAGCGACCTGAGATTGTCGTCGCCCTTGGTGTGGGTATCCACCAGGCTCGTGCCGATTGTATAAATAATCACTTCGGCGCGTTGCGCCATATCAATAGCTTCCTGCTTAAGCACGTGGCTCTGATTGTCTTCGCCATCGGAAACCAGAATAATGGCCCGGCGGACCGGAGTGGTTGTGGCTTCTTTCATCAGTTTGTCGCGGCATGAAAAGTAAACCGCATCCCAGAGCGCTGTGCCGCCTCCGGCCTGAATGGCTTTTACGCCCGTGCGAAGCTTGTCAAGATCGCCGGTAAAATCCTGTGTGACGTCCCAGATTTCATCAAAGGCAAGCACGAAGGCGCGGTCAGCTTTAGGGCGGATGATCTCGTAAAGAAATTCAGATGCGGCGTCCTTTTCAAACTGGAAGCGGTCCCGGATGGAGTTGCTGGCATCAATCAACAGGCCCACCCGCAACGGCAAATCCGTCTGTGCTTTGAAATCAACAATCCTCAGCGGTGGCAGCTTGTTATCGAGAATACGAAAATCGTTCTGCTGGAGATCTTTTACAAAGCGGCCATCTTTATCCACCACGGTAAAAACTACGTTGACTTCGTCCGAGCGGATGCGGACGGTGGGAACGTTTCCACTCGGGTTTTGTGGCGCTGATTGCTGGCTTGTGGCCGGTGGCGTAGGCGTGAACGCCGGTTGTTGCGCCAGCGCCAATCCAGAAGTGAATGCCAGGGCAATATAGGAAATCAGGGATTTTCTAAGGACCATAAAAGTGTATTAAAAATCTATTATATGCAATTGTGTTTTGATCCCGCCGCATGCGATGTAACCGAATTAAATACAAAGGTAAGTTTTCGCCTGCACAATCCTGTGGATAATCTTCTTCATAGATCAATGGCAGGAATGTAGCTTAATCAGTGGTAAAAATATACTTGTCTCATCAATGGTAGAGTGTAGGATGAGCACAACAGCTAACCTGGTGTGGTTAGACCTCAGCAACGGAAGGATAAGAATGGACAAGGTTACAGAGACGCTGCTTGCCGAGTTCTCGAAAGAACATGAAATTGATTCTTTGAAGCAGGACAAGCAGTTCGAGCACTTTGCATCATATGTCGTAGTTCGGGGCGAGCACACAGAATCTTTTGATACCGCTGACATCATTGTCGGAGACGATGAATCAAGCAAAGGAGGAACTGACATAGGTATTGATGGGATAGCCATCATAGCAAATGGAATGTTAATAACCGATGTAGAAGAGTTAGAAGAAATGGTTGAACGCATTGGATATCTTGAGGTTTCATTTATTTTTGTCCAAGCTGAGACAAGCTCTAACTTTGAGGGATCAAAGATTGGAACCTTCGGGTTCGGCGTTGTCGATTTCTTCCGTGATAAGCCGCAATTGCAGTTCAATGACAAAGTGGCTGCGGCAGCGGAAACTATGCGACGTATCTACAGCAAGAGCGGCAAATTTAGGCGGGGCATTCCAGTCTGCAAGTTGTTTTATGTCACTACGGGTAAGTGGACAGATGACAACAATCTGAATGCTCGCATAGGAGGCGTCAAGAATGATCTTATCGACACTGGACTTTTTAAAGATGTTATTTTTGTGCCAATCGGAGCTGCGGGCGTACAAAAGCGATATCAAGAAAGTCGACACTCTAGATCAGCTAAATTTACTTTTCCGAAGAAAGTAACGGTTCCAGCCGTTCCGAATGTTAAGGAGGCTTACGCTGGGTTTTTGCCGTGGTCGGAATTCAAGAAGCTGATAATAGATGACAGCGGCACCTTGGTTAAACGTCTCTTTTTTGATAATGTACGCGATTGGCAAGGATACAATGATGTTAACTCTGGCATTAAGAAGACGCTGGAATCTCAGGACAAAAATAGATTCGTGCTAATGAATAATGGCGCAACAATCATTGCGCGGACGGTCATTCTCTCTGGCGACGATTTTACTGTCGAGGACTACCAAATTGTTAATGGCTGCCAAACAAGCCATGTTCTTTATGACCACCGTGATTTGCTAGACGACACCGTAAGTATCCCAGTTCGTCTCATTAGTACGAGGGATGAAGAAGTTACAAAAGCAATTATTAAGGCGACAAACTGGCAAACGCAAATCACAGAAGAACAACTTTATGCTCTAGAGGAATTTCCTAAAACATTGGAATTGTTTTTTAACTCTATACAATCTGAGCGTCTATATTTTGAGAGAAGATCGCGCCAATATGAATCGGCGTCTGTCGAGAAAACTCGTGTAATAACCTTTGACGGTATGATTAAAGCTTTTGCGGGTATGTTCTTGAATGAGCCACACAGAACAACCAAGAACTATAAGTCTGTTAAGGCAAAACTTGGAAAGGATATTTTTGCGAAAAACCAAAGAGCAGAACCATACTATGCGGCTGCTTTGGCGGCTTATAGAGTAGAAGCTGCGTTCCGGGGCAAGCGTATTCCTTCAGAGTTAAAACCAGCCAGGTTTCAGATCCTCTTGGCTATTCGCATTCTCACAGCGGGGTACAATATGCCGCTGCTTACAGCCAATAAGATCGAGCAGTATTGCACAAAAATTGTTGCTGCACTAAATGATGTGAATGCAGCGGAAACGGTAATTCAAAATGCGGTAAAAGTTGTCCATACAGCAACGGGGGGGAATACCGAGCGGGACAATCTCCGCAGTGAATCTTTTACAGAAGGCGTGATAAAGGCCGCCCAGCAGGCGTATGATGACAGCAATACAACTACATGAATATTCAGAGGAATACCGAAATTCTCGGCTCTCGTGGATCAGCTTATGTCTATACCGCGTGAGGAAATAAAACGGCGTGAAGCCGAATACAAGAAGCACGCAGATGCGAATCCGAACAAGCGGGGACCAAAAAAGAGGAAAGCTATCTAGGCTTCCGCCGACCAT
>DASRCD010000419.1:0-9021 GCA_035653315.1 Candidatus Angelobacter sp. | reverse complement strand
CATTATTCTTGCGGCGGGGACTTACACGCTCAGCATCGCGCGCGTGGATGGCGACAACACCGGCGCGCATGGCGGACTTTATATCAATGATTCGGTGAATATTGTTGGTGCGGGCCAGGCCTCTACCATCATTCAGGGCGGAACTTCAGCGGCGACAGGTGTTGACTTGGTTTTTGCGGTCAACGAAGACATCCAGACCATCACCAACGCTTCAGCCAGCTTTTCCAACCTGACTATCAAGTTTGGACACAACCGCGGCAGCGTCGCCGGTTTTGACGGTGACGGCGGTTGCATGGAGTACGACACAGGTTCCAGCGGCGCGGCAAACCTTTCGCTGACCAACGTCACGATTTCCAACTGCGTTACCCAGGATGGCAACGGCGGCGGCATCGCGATTTTTAATGCTTCAGTTCCGGGCGGCGGCACCGGGCTTGCGACCATCAGCAACAGCATTTTTCAGAACAATTCAGTAGCGGAAGCGGGCGCGGGTTCAGCCGGAAGCGGCGGCGGTATCTGGGTGGCCGATCTGGCGCGCATGACCCTCTCTAATTCGCAGGTCACCAGCAACACTGCTACGCAGGTAAATGGCGGCGGCCGTGGTGTTGGCGGCGGTATTTTTATTTTTTCGGCGGGATCAGGCTCACGGCAGACACAGATTCATGGCACCGCGATTACGAATAACAGCGCATCAGGCTTTGGCGGCGGCATCTGGAGTTCTTCCAACCTGCTGATTGACAACACTGGCGGCCCAACAACGATCAGCGGCAACGCCGCTGGCGCGAATGGCGGCGGATCGCAAAACGGTGGCGGCATTTACCTGAATCCTGCATCGCCTGATTCCACCACGCTGACCAAGGTGACGATTACCGGCAACTCTGCCACAGGCAACGGCGGCGGCATTGCCACAGGAAATGATTCCGGCGCAGGTCCCATGACCATGCACTTCAGCCGCCTTGCCGGGAACACAGCCAGCGTGGGAAATAACCTGGACAACGACGACACCACGGTTACAGCGACAAACAACTGGTGGGGAACGAACACTCCGACAAATACCATCAATAATCGCAATGCCGGAACCACAAATTCCAATCCGTTTGTCCAGTTGACGAATACCGCCAGCCCGTCCACCATCAAAATTAATCAGAGCACCACGCTTACCGGCGATTTGAGCAAAGACAATAACGGCTCTGGCGCCGCGCTGGCCGGGAACCTTGATGTGTTGGTCGGATTGCCGATCACATTCGGCAACGCAGTTCTGGGAACCATTCCGCAAGCCCAGCCGGAAACGCTGAATGCAAGCGCCCAGGCCACAGCGACATTCAATGCAGGCGCCACAGCAGGCACAGGACACGCGGATGCCACCGTTGACCAGCAGACAGTCACGGCGAACATTATTATTCTTGAGCCGCTGCAGATCACCAAGAGTTTCAGTCCCGCCACTGTTCCGATAAATACTTCTTCCACTCTTACCTTCGCCGTCAACAACCCGAACGTGATTGCGGTGGATGCCAGCTTTACGGACACTCTGCCGGCAGGGCTGGTGGTTGCGGCAACGCCGGGAGTTACCAATACTTGCGGTGGAACAGTCACGGCAACAGCGGGATCAGGCAGCATCAGCTTCTCCAACGCCAGTTTGCCGGTAGGCGCTTGCAGCATCACGGTAAAGGTTTCATCCGCGACGGATGGCACTTATAACAACACCGTAACAATTAACTCGACAGCAGCGGGAACGGGCGCACAGTCCACTTCTTCCGCCACGCTGACCGTTATCAATCCGCCTTCAATCACAAAAGCATTTGGCGCGGCCACGCTTCCGCTGAATGGCACCACCAGCCTGACCTTTACGATCACGAACAGCAACGTCAATTCGGCTTTGAATGGCCTTGCGTTTACTGACAGCTTGCCGGCAGGCCTGGTAGTTGCACCGACTCCGGCCCTGAATAACACATGCGGCGGCACAGCCACGGCGGCTGCTGGATCATCATCGGTAAGCCTTACAGGCGGCACGCTTGCGGCGGGCGCTTCCTGCACCGTCACAGTGAATGTTCAGGGAACAACCGCTGGAGTAAAGAACAACAGCGTGACCGTAAGTTCCACGAACGGCGGCACGGGCAATACCTCCAATGCTTCAATTACGGTGGTTGGACCGCCGGTGATCACGAAAGCGTTTGGCGCGGCTACCATTCCGCTGAATGGCTCAACCAGCCTGACCTTTACCATCCAGAACGGCAATGCCACGGCGCTGACCGGTGTAGCGTTTACTGACACGCTGCCGGCGGGCCTAGTGGTTTCAACGCCCAATGGACTGATAGGTTCTTGCGGCAGCGGCACGATTACCGCAACCGCCGGAACCAATATAATCAGCCTGACCGGCGGGACCATCGCCGCGAACAGTTCCTGCACATTCTCTGTGAATGTGACAGGCACCGCTGCTGGTTTGCAGAACAACACAACCAGCGCAGTGACTTCAACGGAAGGCGGCACAGGCGGAACGGCTTCTGCCAGCATCACTGTGATAGCACCGCCATCGATTGCCAAGGTTTTCAATCCAACATCGATTGCGCTGAACGCAACGACATCACTGACGTTCACGATCACCAATCCGGCAGCTAATACGGTTGCGCTGACCGGCGTTGCATTTACTGACACGCTGCCCACGGGCCTGACTGTTGCGAATTCTTCCGCCACGGTTTGCGGTGGAACACTCACCACAACAGCGCCAACTGGCATCGCGCTCACAGGAGCGACCATTGCCCCCAATAGCCAGTGCCAATTCAGCGTCACGGTAACCGGAGCGGCTTCCGGTAGCTACACCAACACCACGGGCAATGTGACTTCCACGAACGGAGGCACAGGCAACACAGCTTCTGCCAATCTGACCGTGGCTACACCGCCTTCGATCACCAAAGCATTCGGAGCGGCGACAATTCCGCTGAATGGAACCACATCGCTGACGTTCACGATTCAGAACCCGAACACCAGCCTTGCACTGACCGGTCTGGCATTTACGGATAACCTGCCAGCAGGCCTGGTGGTAGCGGCCACGCCGAACCTGAACAACACTTGCGGCGGCACGGCCACCGCAACGGCGGGATCTTCAACGGTAAGCCTCTCCGCGGGAACTCTTGCTTCCAGCGCATCCTGCACAGTGTCAGTCAATGTGACCGGCACCACGGCGGGCGTGAAGAACAATTCGGTCACCATCACTTCCACCGAAGCGGGCACAGGCAATACCTCCAACGCTTCCATTACAGTGACTGGTCCTGCAGTAATTACCAAGGCATTTGGCGCAGCCAGCATTCCACTGAATGGCTCAACCAGCCTGACCTTCACCATCCAGAACGGCAACACCACCATAGGGATGACCGGTGTAGCGTTTACTGACACTCTGCCGGCAGGCTTGGTGATTTCAACGCCCAATGGCTTGACCGGATCTTGCGGAAGCGGCACGATCACCGCGACCGCCGGGACCAATACGATCAGCCTGACCGGTGGAACCATCGCCGCGAACAGTTCCTGCACGTTCTCTGTAAATGTGACGGGTATTGCGGCAGGCTTGCAGAACAACACAACCGGCAATGTGACCTCCACGGAAGGCGGCACAGGTGGAACAGCCTCAGCCTCAATCAAGGTTGAAGCGCCACCCTCCATTGCCAAGGTGTTTAACCCGGCCAGCATCGCGTTGAATGGGACCACATCGCTCACGTTCACGATTACCAACCCAGCGGCCAATGTGGACCCGCTGACCGGCGTAGCATTTACTGACACGTTGCCCACAGGTCTGACAGTTGCAAGCGCTTCTGCCACGGTTTGCGGTGGAACGCTTACCACAACATCGCCGACCGGCATCGCGCTCACCGGAGCTACCATTGCGGTGAATAGCCAGTGCCAGTTCAGCGTCACGGTAACCGGAGCGGCTTCCGGTCAATACACGAATACCACCGGTAATGTAACTTCCACGAACGGTGGAACGGGCAACACGGCTTCAGCAAACCTGAGCGTGGGCACGCCGCCAACCATCACCAAATCTTTTGGCGCATCCACGATTGCCGTGGGTGGAACCACCTCATTGAGCTTCACCATCACCAATCCAAATACGACCAGCTCACTTACCGGCGTTGCCTTTACCGATAGTTTGCCGGCAGGACTTGTAGTCGCAACGCCGAATGGCCTTACCGGCTCTTGCGGCGCTGGAACCATTACGGCGACAGCCGGATCGTCTTCTGTAAGTCTTACTGGCGGGACGCTGGCAGCTTCCGCTTCCTGCACCTTGAGCGTGAACGTGACTGCCACAACCGGTGGAGTCAAGAACAATAGCGTGACGGTGACTGCCACGGAAAGCGGGCCAGGCAACACGTCTACCGCAACTCTCAACGTGATTGCACCGCCCACACTCACCAAGACGTTTGGCGCGGCCACCATCCCGCTGAATGGAACAACCACGCTGAGCTTTACGGTTACCAATCCCAATACCGTGGCATTGACGGGCATTGGATTTGGTGACACGCTGCCGGCGGGCTTGAAGATTGCAACTCCGAATGGCTTGACCGGATCGTGCGGAACCGGAGTGATTACCATAGGTTCGGTTTCAGGCTTCTCCGTAGTGAACCTCGCAAGCGGCACGCTGCCTGCGGGTGGCTCATGCACCTTCTCCGTGAACGTGGTGGGCATAGCGCCGGGAACCCAGAACAACACCACCGGCCACATTACTTCCACGGAAGGCGGACAGGGCGGAACAGCATCAGCCTCAATCGTGGTTGTTGCGCCGCCTGCAATCGCCAAGGTATTCAACCCGAGTGCGATTGGCATCAACGGTGTATCGACTCTCACCTTTACTCTGACCAACCCGGCAGCCAACACGGTTGCTGAAAACGGCGTTGCCTTTACTGACACGCTGCCTACCGGCCTTGTTGTGGCCACGCCGAACAATCTGGGCGGAACCTGCACGGGAACAGCGACTGCAACCGCCGGTTCCGGGGCTATCACCTTCTCTGGCGGCACGATTCCAACCGGTTCGTCCTGCACGGTAACTGTGGATGTGACCGGCGCGACACCGGGTTTGTATCACAACGTGAGCGGCGCAGTCAGTTCCACCAATGGCGGCACTGGCAACACTGCTTCAGCCACTCTCACTATTGGGGCTCCTGACCTCACCATCAAGAAGACGCACGTGGGCATCTTGAAGCGCGGCCAGATTGGCGCAATCTACACCATCACGGTGAAAAACATTGGCGCCGGACCGACGAGCGGGCTGGTTACGGTGGTAGATACTCCGCCGTTCCTGCTGGTTCCCAAAGCCATTAGCGGTACGGGATGGACTTGCACGCTGAGCCCATTAAAGTGCACCCGTTCCGATTCACTGGCTTCGGGAGCAAGCTATCCTGTCATTAACGTGACCATGGATATCGGCCTGAATATCTCGAATAGCTTCTTCAATAAAGCTACGGTTTCTGGAGGCGGTGAGACCAATACCTCTAACGACACGGCGATTGATACGGCACTGCTGGGACCGCCAATTATCGTTAAACGGCGTTCTGACACTGTCAGCACAACCCAGGGCAACTCAGGAACCCTGCTGTTTGACGTGGAAGACGATGATCCCACCATGGGTCCGATCACCTTCAGTTGCAGCGGATTGCCTGTTGGCGCTTCCTGCACGTTCAGCCCGCAAACCACTTCAGACCCGAACACCACAGTAACGATGACCGTGCATACCACAGGAGGACACGCAACATTGAGCGCGCAAAATTCCATGGTAAGAAAAGCGCCGTTCTATGCTGCATTGTTCTTCCCCGTATTCGGTTTTGTGGGAATTGCCCTGGGTGGAAAGAAGGGTAGAAAAAACAGGATGCGCTTTGCAGTGATGATGATGGGCCTGCTGGCGCTGCTCACATTTGCCGGATGCGGAGGCGTACCTGGTCTGACCAATGCTACTCCGGCAGGCACATATGAAATTACGGTGACTGCCGCCAGCGCAACCGTGCAGGTGGATACTGCGGTCACTCTTACGGTGCTGAAGTAAAATAAACATGCGGTAAGAACAATTAACTTGCAGTAAGAACATAAGGAGCATCAGCTTCTTGGAAAGCGATAGGAGCGGCAAAACATGTCATCCCCGTTCGTAGGTGAAATACGGATGTTTGGCGGTAATTTTGCGCCCGCAGGTTGGGCTTTCTGCAACGGAGCATTGTTGCCAATTTCAGAAAATGACGTACTTTTCCAATTAATAGGGACCACTTACGGGGGCGACGGACAGAATACTTTCGCCCTCCCAGATCTACAGAGCCGGATTCCCATTCACCAGGGGCCGGGATTTGTTCTTGGACAAACCGGAGGGGCGGAAAGCGTTACGCTCACGCTAAATCAAATTCCTGCACACAGCCATGTTCCAATGGCCAATTCTGCGGCAGGAACCCAGAAAAGTCCGGCAAATGGGCTTTGGGCTTCCAGCAATCCCAGCTTGAACAATTACGCCGCCAACGTTGCGCCTACCGTAGCCATGGCCGCAAACGCCTTGGGATCGTCCGGCGGTTCGCAGCCGCATGACAACATGGTCCCCTTTTTGGCGGTCAATTTTATTCTTTCATTGTTCGGGATCTTTCCTTCACAATCCTAAGCTGTTTTCACCAAAAGCTGTTCCACCAAAGCTAAAGAGCTAGCTAAGGAGAATGCATGTCAGAGCCATTTATTGGTGAAGTAAAAATCATCAGTTGGAACTTCCCCCCAAAAGGCTGGGCTTTCTGTAACGGACAACTATTGCCGATCAACCAGAACCAGGCGCTGTTTTCCATCCTGGGTACCACATACGGAGGCGATGGGCGCGTAAACTTTGGCTTGCCCAACCTTCAAGGCCGCATGCCTGTGCATCAGGGTGAAGGAATTACCCTGGGCGAACGCGGCGGCGAAACTGCGCACACTCTTACTCTTACCGAGTTACCGGCGCATAACCATGTTCCTGTGGGCAGTTCCACCAATCCTCCAACGCAACCGGGCGCCGCTGGAAATCTCTGGTCAGCGAACAATGCCAATCCATTTGCTGCCGCAGCTAACGTTGCAATGAACCCTGCGGGTATTGTAGCTGTCGGGGGCAGCCAGCCTCACGAAAACATGTCGCCTTACCTGGTTTTGAATTTCATTATTGCGCTGCAGGGAATTTTCCCCTCGCAAAACTAGCCCAAGGAGAGCAGGAGCTATGTCAAATCCATTTGTAGCGGAAATAAGAATTTTTGCTGGTAATTTTGCGCCCCGGGGATGGGCCCTGTGCAATGGCCAACTGATGCCCATCAGCCAGAACACAGCACTGTTTTCTCTTTTGGGCACCACCTACGGCGGTGACGGAAAGAGCACTTTTGCCCTGCCGAACCTGCAAGGGTCTGCGCCCATGCAGCAAGGCCAGGGGCCGGGCCTCTCATTGCGCGACCTGGGAGAAACCGGCGGTGAGCAGTTCCTTACCCTATTGCAGTCGGAAATGCCTGCGCACGTGCACACTGTAATGGCAGCCACAGGCGGGGGTGGCTCCAGCGCTCCCGCGAACAATGCCTGGGCTTCAGGCGCAAAGGGACTGGGTGATCTTTATTCGCCCAGCAACAGTAGCACGAATGTTCAAATGAGCCCGCTTGCTGTTTCAATCTCCGGCGGCAGCCAACCCCATAACAACATGATGCCTTATCTTTGCCTTACCTTCATCATTGCGCTGCAGGGAGTATTCCCGCCACGAAGTTAAGTTTTCGAGCACTGACAATCAGCAAGGCTCCGGGTTCCAAGCTCCGGGGCCTTTTGTTGTTTGCGCTACTATATGTGGATGGCTGACCAGAATGGCGATGCACCGGGCAGGGAACTGAATTCAGCCGATCCAGCCATGAGCACGTCTCGCGTGCTGGAAAGGGATGTTCCGTTATCACAGTCCCTGATTTGGCGGCTGCAACAAAATTTCTACGCCCAGCGCGGGATCAAAGCCTGGACCGAAGATATGGTCCCCAGCTACATCACCAATAATCCATTGATCGCAGAGATGTATGCAGAGATCGTGGCGGCCTATCTTGCAGAGTGTGTAGAGTTGGCGCAAAAACAAAAGCAGCCGCTCTCTCCGGAAAATCCGTTGCGAGTTCTTGAACTGGGCGCAGGTACGGGAAAGTTTTCCTGCCTCTTTCTGCGCAAGATAAGAATCTTGCTTCAGGATAAGAAACTTCCTGCGAAAATCATCCGTTATTGCATGACGGATTGCTCGGAAAGCCTGGTTGCTGGATGGCGCGCGAACCGTTACCTTGCAGAATTTGTGGATGCAGGGATTCTGGAATTTCAACTGGTGCGCGCCGAAGATGAGCAGCCAGAGCAGCAGGTGAAAAGTCCCCTTGTGGTGATTGCAAATTACGTCTTTGATAGCCTGCCCCAGGACGCTTTCATCATCACGGATGGCCAGATTTCTGAAGCACTGGTGACCACTACAACGAACGAAGCAGAAAGCAGTTTCTCGCCACCGGCACTGGCGAGCCTGCAACTCTCATTCAGGAATGTTCCTGTTTCATCAACCCGCTATCCAGACAAGTCATGGAATGCCATTCTTGAGCATTATCGCGGCAGCCTGGGAACTGCTACAGTCCTCTTTCCTTCAGCAGCATTGAATCTCTTACAGCAGCTCAGCAAATCCAGCAATGGACGGATGCTGGTGCTTGCCGCCGACAAAGGTTTTACCCGTGAAGACACTCTGGTTTTCAGCCAGGGACCTCCGAGCCTGGAGTTCCATGGGGGAAACCATTGTTTTTCCCAAAAGGTGAATTTAGATGCGATGGCCCGTTATTTCTGGAAGTCAGGCGGCGAGGCGTTCCTTCCGCAAAAGTATTTTTCCATTCTGAATATTTGCGCTTTTCTCGCGCATGGTCCGGGTGAAGAATTTCCAGCAACACGCAAGGCATATCAGGACGCGCTGGCTGGATTTGGCCCAGACGATCTGTTCGCGCTGATGAGCTGGTTGAATGCGCATTTAGAAGAAATATCGGTTGCGCAAGCCCTGGCTCTGCTGCG
>DASRCD010000418.1:0-3746 GCA_035653315.1 Candidatus Angelobacter sp. | reverse complement strand
GTCGCCGCGATAATCGAACGCCTTCTCCAATGCCTGGCGCACTTCTTCATCGCTGGCCAGCGCGGGGACCCAGCCTTCCAGTTTCTCATGCTTGAATCCGGGCGCAACTTCCAGCGCATCAGGATTCTGGGCTTTATTGCTGTCCATGGGAGCGCTCATGCCTTGGTCTCCTCAAGCTGATTGGAGGATTCCTGTATCTGCACCAGCGGATTGTAGCTATGCACCGGGCGCACCGGCTCGTTCAGCAGCTTCAGCGCATGTTCATCTTTGTGCTGGGTAAAGAGCGTGGCTTTGGCCGTGGCCAGCAACCCACGCAGGGAACTGAACGTGTCATTCACGGCTGAGGCCTCATAGCCGCTGTGCACCATGCAGTTCGCGCACTTGGGATTACCGGATTCAGTCCCGTACTCTTCCCATGCCGTGCTCGCCATCAATTCCTGGAACGTATCGGCATAACCGTCTTGCAGCAGGTAGCAGGGTTTCTGCCAGCCAAAAATGTTATAGGTCGGCATACCCCACGGAGTGCACGCATAATGGCGCTCGCCCATCAGGAACTCAAGAAATAATGGCGATTGGTTAAACTGCCAGCTCTTTTTGCGATTGGATAAAATCGCGCGGAACAGCCGCTTAGTGCGCGCCTTGCCCAAAAAGTGTTTCTGGTCCGGCGCTTTGTCATACGAATAGCCGGGGGAAAGCATCATGCCTTCCACGCCCAGCGCCATCATCTGGTCAAAATGCTCGCGCACGCTGTTTGGGTCGGCACCGTCAAATAATGTGGTATTCGTGGTCACGCGGAAGCCGCGCCGCAGCGCTTCCTTCATGCCTTCAATTGCCTGATCGTATCCGCCTTCGCGGCAGACAGAGAAATCATGGTGCTCGCGCTCGCCATCCACGTGGACGGAGAATGTGAGATATTTGCTGGGCTTAAAGAGATCAAGCTTTTCCTTCAACAGCAGCGCATTGGTGCACAGGTAAATATATTTCTTGCGCGCCACCAGCCCTTCCACAATCTTGCCGATCTGCGAGTGCATCAACGGTTCGCCGCCGGGAATGCTGACCATGGGCGCGCCGCATTCATCCACCGCGCGGAAACACTGCTCCGGCGTAAGCTCTTTCTTCAGGATGTGCGCCGGATACTGGATCTTGCCGCAGCCCGCACACGCCAGGTTGCAGCGAAACAGCGGCTCCAGCATCAGCACCAGCGGATAACGCTTGCGTCCGGCGAGCTTCTGCTTGACCACGTAACTCGCGACTGTCCACATCTGTGAAATTGGTACCGGCAAATCATGTCTCCTGAAAATCAGCAGTTAGCTAGCAGCTATTAGCCTTTAGCTCTTAGTAATTAGCTTCGTTTCGTTAGCTCAATAATTTTCGCTAACTCAATAAATCTCGTTACTTTAAAAACTGCAACTTCTTTTAAATTGCAATTTGTTTAAGATCGCAATTTGAACTTTTAAATCATTTTGGACCGCAGGCGCCCCTCGCCTGCGATGCACAACTCTTTTACGCTACCAGCGCTTCTTCGCGATGGCATTTCTGTTTTCGCAACTGGCTTTAAATCCGTGCCTATCTGCGTTCATCTGCGGTAAATCTTATCTTTCCGATCACGGCGATCACGCGCGATGGCGGCGATCACCCGATTTCTTCCTACCCTCTTGCGTACCCTACGCTGCCCTCTTCGTACAGCGCGGTAAACTCCCGCGCGTAAGCGGAAAGCGCAATCAGCGGGAAGTAGTCGCGATACAGGTGATACGCCAGATAGAACACGCGAGGGAAACCCGTGCCTGTGTACTGGTCTTCATTCCAATGTCCATCAGCGCGTTGCGTTTCCAGCAGATACAAGATACCGCGCTGCACGGATTCGCTTCGCGTGTCGCCCGCAGCCAGCAAACCCATCAGGGCCCAGGCTGTTTGTGAAGGCGTGCTTGGCCCAATGCCGCGCGTGCTTGGATCATCGTAAGAGCCGCATGTCTCGCCCCAGCCGCCGTCCGCATTCTGTACCATGCGCAGCCACTCAGCGCCCTGCTGAATGTAAGGCTCATGGTGGTCAACCCCCATGGCCTGCAGGCCGCGCAGGACCAGCATGGTTCCATAGATGTAGTTAACGCCCCAGCGGCCAAACCATGATCCATCCGCTCCCTGCTCGCTTAGAAGAAACTTGATGGCCCTTTTCACGCGCGGATCGTCTTTGCTCACGCCGTAGGCAGCCAGCATTTCCAGCACGCGTCCGGTAATGTCCACGGTTGGCGGGTCAAGCATGGCGTTATGGTCAGCAAAAGGAATATGCTGGAAAACCATGCGCGTGTTGTCCTTATCGAAGGACGCCCAACCGCCATTTTTACACTGCATGGCAAAAATCCAGTCAATGGCGCGCTGGCACACATCATGCTGGTAGCGCTCACGCGGGTTCTCTACCTTGTCCAGCCCTAGCAATACCATGGCAGAGTCATCCACGTCCGGATAAAACTCATTATTGAACTCAAAGTACCAGCCACCCGGCTGGACATTGCGCACCTTTACAGCCCAATCGCCCTGATAGCGGACTTCTTTGCTCAGTATCCAATCCGCTGCTTTCAACATGCGCGGATCGTCTTTTTTTACGCCGCTTTCTCCCAGCGCAAACATCGCATAGGCTGTGTCCCACACCGGAGACATGCAGGGCTGCATGCGGAACATTGGTTCAGCATGATCAGGTACGCCAGGTTCATCAATCCCCAGTTTTTCAAACTCATCCAGCGCGCGGATCACCTGCGGATCATCGATCGAATAACCCAGGCAGCGCAGCGCGACGATGGAATTCAGAATGCCGGGGTAAATCGCGCCCAGACCATCTGATTTTTCAAAGCGCTCCAGCATCCAGCGTTCCGCTCTCTTCAGCGCCAGATAGCGCAACGGACGGATATTGAAACGCTCGCAGAAATGCACCACGCGGTTCAGCACCAGGAAGAAATTTCTCCACGAGATTGCCTTGGGAGACCACTTCAAATGCAGGTGCTTGCCGTGCCTCCCGCCCACAAACAGCTCATCAATGCACTGCTCCGGAGGGATTTTTTTCAACGGCTTTTTTGCATACGCAATGGAAAGCGGCACCAGGATCGCGCGCGACCAGGATGAAATCTCATACAGGTTGAACCAGAACCAGTTGGGAAAGAGCACAATTTCCGGCGGCACAGCCGGAACAGCCTCCCAATCATACTGTCCAAGGAAGCACAGATAGATCTTGGTGAA
The DNA here is from genome assembly GCA_035653315.1 of Candidatus Angelobacter sp. Classification (GTDB taxonomy): domain Bacteria; phylum Acidobacteriota; class Terriglobia; order Terriglobales; family Acidobacteriaceae; genus Angelobacter. Next base: position 518 of record DASRCD010000418.1, on the reverse strand, counting down.
CGTGTTGCACTCGGTGACGCCGCCCATCTCCAGGATCTTCTTGCGGGCGCGTTGCAGCACCGGGTGCTCCGGAGCATACCCCATCAACTTGAGCGCAAAATATGCTTTAACGGAAGCGCTGATATTGGAAGGGCCGCCGGCAAAAATGGGCCAGCCGCCATCTTCATTCTGGTGACGGATAATTTCCGGCACGGCGCGTTCCATACGGCCGCGGTTGCCGGTGCCAAGCAGGGTGTGGATGGCGATGTAATCGGACTCAAGAGTGGTATCGGCTTCCAACTCACCGCACCAGTAGCCGTCTTTATGCTGTTGTGAAAAAAGGTATGCGCGCGCCTTTTCTATGCCGTGCGTCACACGGCCCAGCATGTCGTCGATTTTTCCAAACAGCATCTGCGCAGGATGCCCGTCGAACCTACTCATGGCTTACTCCGCAGCTACAGCAGGGGCTGCCGCAATGGCTTCCACAATTTCCGGCGGCAGGCCAAAACGGACGTTTTCCGGCATGACCTCCACTTCGC
>DASRCD010000417.1:0-4975 GCA_035653315.1 Candidatus Angelobacter sp. | reverse complement strand
TGCTCATGCGGAGAAGTAAACGGATGGTGCGCCGCGTTCCATCGCTTGTCCGTTTCGTCATACTCAAACATAGGGAAGTCAGTGACCCAGGTAAAATGGAATCCGCCCTGGCGGAAAGCCATGTGCCGGTCAGCATATTTGCGCGCCAGTTCCACGCGCAACGCACCGGCGGCGGTGAACACGCCATAATCAGGGCGCAATCCAGTCTTCTCTACCTGCAGCGGGCCGCCAACCAACACAAGCAGATCATCCGCTTCAGCGCCAGCCATCTCACGCAGCTTGGCCACAGCCTCCGGAAAAGATTTTTCCAGCCGCTTGATGTCGTCAATTAGCCGCGCTTCCTTGCGCTCACCAAACAACGGCTTATTGTCATCGCGCTCTTTGCGTGAAAGCTCGCCGATCTTCGGAATGCGAATCGCCACCACCGGCAGCTCAGGATTCAATTGCAGCGTCTGCAACTGCTCTGCGGTAAATGCCTCGCGGACGTTCGTCAGCTTAGGCAGCCGCAGATCAGGCTTGTCGATGCCATAGTTGCGAATCGCTTCGTCATACGTGGTGCGCAGAAATGGCCGCTTGATCTCAAATCCGGCAACTTTAAAGGCCGCCTCCAGAAATCCTTCCACCACAGCAAACACGGTCTCCTGCTGCGGAAAAGTCATCTCCAAATCAATCTGCGTAAATTCCGGCTGGCGGTCAGCGCGCAGGTCTTCATCGCGGAAGCAGCGCACAATCTGGAAATATTTATCAAACCCTGAAATCATCAGGATCTGCTTAAACAACTGCGGTGACTGCGGCAGCGCATAAAACTCGCCGGGATAGACGCGGCTGGGCACCAGATAATCGCGCGCGCCTTCCGGCGTGCTGCGCGTCATGAACGGCGTCTCAATTTCAAAAAAGCCCTGGCCGGAAAGATACTGCCGGATCGCCAGCGCAACCTTGTGGCGCAGCTCAATGTTGTACTGCATGGGCTCGCGCCGCAGATCAAGATAACGATATTTCAACCGCACTTCTTCATTGGCCAGCGCGGGATCGCTGGGCAAAAACGGCGGCAGCTTTGACTCATTCAGCAGCTTCAGCTCGGTAGCCACCACCTCAATCTCCCCTGTCGGGATATTGCGGTTCACTGTCTTATCATCGCGCCGGCGCACTTTGCCAATGGCGGCAATCACAAACTCATTGCGCAGATTGCTGGCCTTGGTGTGCAGCTCCGCGTTGTCGCTCTTGTCAAAGACCAGTTGCGTCAGGCCAGTGCGGTCGCGCACGTCAATAAAAATCACGTTGCCCAGGTCGCGACGCCGATTGACCCAGCCCATCAACACAACCTGCTGCCCTGCGTTTTCCGCGCGCAGCTCTCCGCACCTGTGCGTGCGACGAAGATCACCTAAAAAATCAAGAGGCAAAGCCGTACCTTTCTACAGAGAAAATGCCCTTACGGATGAAACCTTGATTATAAAGTGTCATGGAAATTTCCGCGTGGACCTCAGGCGCCCTCGCCTGAGCGAAGCTCGGAACGTCCTCTTAGCGGCGGACTTGAACCGCTTTCCGATCGGTGTTATCTGTGTTGATCAGTGGTAAAGATTTTGGCCTTGGCTTAGCTCTCAGGTCATCCACACTCAGATCATCCAAATTGTCCCGTGGTGAATTGTCATTCCGAGCGCAGCGAGGAATCTGCTTCTGTCCACCCCTTGCCCCTCAACTAGGACTCCAAAGGATTTACACGATTCAACCCCAGCGACCAAGGATTCCTCTGCGTCCCTTCGTGTCCTTTGTGGTAAAAGGTTTTGGGCCTTCAATCACGTGCGATCTCGGCGATGGTGATTTCTCACTCCCCACCCCTACCCTTCAACTAGGATTCCAAAAGATTTATACGATTCAACCCAGCGACCAGCATTTCCTCTGTGATCCTTCGTGTCCTTTGTGGTAAAAGGTTTGGTCCGATCTCGGCGATTTGCAGCCCTCTGCCTGTCCTTTCAGCCGATTGCACCCACCCGGGGGTACAAACTTTTGTTGCAAACAAAAGCCTAAGTGCCATTCGACAGCCTTATGACAGCCTTGTTGAAGCTCTTTTTCTGGTGTTTTTTGCCTTTGGATTTGGCTAATTGCTAATTGCTATTTGCCATCTGCTGTTTGCTAATTGCCAACTGCTATTTGCTCAATTTTCAAAGACCATCGCGCTTTCCACCCCTTGGGGCTGCTGTACTGTAGCCGACTTCCTCGCTAAATTCACGCACGAACTAGTTCACCAGCACCGGGCATGTCTTTTATGACCCTCTGCTTAACATAGTTCATTGTCCAAATGCCTGCATCGTACGTAACTTTATTTGGTGGCAGCCTGAGCGATCTTTAGATCGCGAAGCCTTGAGCCTGTCGAAGGGGACCTCTGCTTAAACATGGTGCATGGCTAAAGGGACACGGGCGGGCTCAGTTTTGTTAACTGCTCCAATACTAATGAAGCAGATTTTTACGAGAGAATTACTTGTGAATCAATCGACTTTATTGATAAGGGAATTGCTTATTGCCTAATAGGGCCACCCGCCCTCAAAATCGTCCCTAAGTAAACGATCAATGACTTTCTTTTGTTCGTCTTGATGCTCGCCGCTGGAATAGGCTTGCGGTCCTGCCTTAATCGCGAGTGTCTTCAATTCGGCAAGTGGAAACATCTCGTCCACAAACTTCTTACCATCTGCTGCACGAGTGATGCTTGGGAACAACCAAAGCAAATATTTGCCGATGCTGCCGGGTCGCAACTGGAATTCGCTACGTAAATAGGCACGAACATCATCGGGGTTGTTCCGGTACCACGTAATTAGGGCTTGCCAGTCTTGCCGCTTCGTGGAATCAAAAATTGATCTCTCTCCGCCCTCAGGATACCGTTCCCTCATTCGGGTCATAAATGCCGCATTTAATACATTTACGTCAACATGCGCCCATGATCCTTCACTAATTATGCTGTTGTGCTCGCGGTCGATACTAAAGACGAGTATCGTTTGTGCAAAAGCGTCTGTCGCTGAACTAGATATTGAATCTTCCAGAACCCTAGTAATCTCTTCTGTGCCGCCGAACCGATTCGCAACCATAAACACGCATCGTCTTGCGCCACTAAAATCCCCAATGCCAAAATCTGCTTCTTCTAAAACTTCCGATTCGCGGGAGAGAGCGCCTGCGAGTGCCTTCGCGGCTGGATCTTGCAATCGTTCTAGGAATGCATTCACGCGGTCCAAGAAGCGCATTCGTTTGAAATTTTCTAGCCGTCTAATGTAATCTCTGAAATAAAGTCTGGCTTCCGCCTCATCTTTTTGATTTACCATCTGCAAAAGTGTCTCAAATTCGGTGGTGGAATAGTACCCTTCAGGTACGTGCAGCGAAAAGTACACCATAAAATGTGCCGGATGGTATATCCGCTTTTCTCGATCAGCCGTCGGTTCAGAGCCAGGATTGAGTTGGATGTCTCTACTTTTACGGTAATCATTTACTTTAGGAAACATCTCGCCGAGAAGTGTTAAAACATTCTCTCTTCGACTTCCGTGAAGACCCACAAAAATGTCATCAAAGACCTTTGTGTGGATTTCTCGCCCGCGTTGTTCAGAAATGTCCACACGCTCGGTCCAGTGCTCTATATCCCACGCAGGGTAGTAGAAGAATTTTCGGTTTTTGAAGACTTGCTCGTAGATTGCCGGTTCCTCTTGCCTAAGTAGTTCTACGCACATGAAATCAGCCAAATTAACTTCATTCTTGACGAGTTCGTAAGACATTTTTAACGCATTAAAATACGTCTTAATTCTTCTGACGTTATAAAGTGCGGGTCTAAGCAGTTTCGGCCACAAATCGGTGAACTTCTCCTGAAATACCTTCGTTTCATCTGGCAACACGAGCAGTCCGTAGTGAGAAGTAAATTCCTCGAATCTTCTGTCGAATTGCTGCCCAATCTGCTTATCATCAAGCTTCGGAATTGGCACTTGGACGGGAAAAAATTTCTCAAGATACTCATATCCAGCGCGCATATCATCGGCGCTAATCTCTCCGCCAATGGTAGCCTTGGTTTGCATCTGCTGTGTCGCCGCTGTGAAATTCAAATTAACTCGATCAATTGCTTGCTGCCGTATTAGTGTTTCGACGAGGGCCTTTTTGTTGAATGCACATACAAAACACAGCTTGGGATAATTCTCGATGCCTCGAATGACCTTGAGCAACGTTTGTAGCTCATCCCGTTGCATTCTGTCCATATCATCGAGCATAACAACGACCTTGGGGACTGGGATGCGCTCAAGCCTATAGCTCAATTCTTCTAGCTCGTCCTGTTGAGACGCTTCTTTGAATATTTCTTTTATGCCCGCTGGCACGGACGGAACTATGCCGGTCAATATCCGTCCGTATCTATTCAACAGACTGCGCAATCGTCTTATGAAAAATCGCCGATGCAATTCCTTCCCGACGCTCTTGAATAGCGTAGCAACCAGGGTTGACTCATCACCTGGAAGTGATGTCTTAAAATGCGTTAGGACCACTTGTTGCTTCTTGAGATGCGCAGCCATCATTTCCAACAGCGACGTTTTGCCATCACCGTAAGCACCGATGACGGCAATTACCGGAATCTCATCTGTAGCAATTCGCGTAGCCAGTACTTTGGCAAGCCGCACGCGGTCCAATTCGTCTTCTGTATCCGTTCTAACTGGACGATCAGAATTAAGCAACGCGTTGGAAGCCGGATCAATAATTATTCGCGCGGAAGCAATGGAAACGTGCAACAACACAGCCACCACCGCAACAAAGATGCGCATAAACCAGCTTGTATCTGTCCAAACGGAGTAAGCGCACATGGTCCATAAGACGGTGCTTCCAGTTGCAGTAGCGATGTAACATCTACGAAGAAATTGTGATAAAGCGGTGACGTTCAGGATAACAACAAGACCTAACCCGACAAGTATGAGCGATAGAAAACATTGTGGTTTGACAACGGTATCAAGATATGGTCGCA
>DASRCD010000416.1:0-5652 GCA_035653315.1 Candidatus Angelobacter sp. | reverse complement strand
ACGGAACTTCCTGATGGCGATAGGCGTCCAGCGCGGTCGTCCGAACATCTTTGAGCAGATCAGAAAAACTTTCCTCAGGATGAATGCGAACGCGCAGAACAATGGCGCTGGAAAAGTAGCCAATCAGCTGTTCCAGGCGCGGGTCATGACGGTTAGCAACAGGAGTGCCAATCAGAATATCGCTCTGCCCACTGTAGCGGCGCAGCAGTATTGAAAATGCAGCAACCAGCGCCATGTAGAGCGTGCAGCCGTTGCTGCGGGCAAGCGCTTCCAGCGCAGAAACCTGTTCCTCGGGCAGAGCTGCCTGATACAAAGCGCCCGCAAAACTCTGGCGCGCTGGACGCGGCCGGTCTCGCGGAAGTTCCAGCGGATCGGGAGCATCGGACAATTGTTTCTTCCAATATTCCCACCCTGCGGACAAGCTGGGTTCGGCCTCAGCGCTCCGCTGCCATAGAACATAGTCGGCATACTGCAAAGGCAACGCGGCAAGAGAAGCACTGCGCCTTTCTCTAAATGCCGCATAATAAGCTGCAAATTCGCGATTGAAAATTTCTTCTGACCATCCATCCGCCACTATGTGATGAAATGTGCGGAGAAAAACATGGTCGTCTTCCGCAAGCTTAAACACTTTTGCGCGAAGCAAAGGCCCGCGCGCAAGGTTAAAAGGCTCTTCCCACTCATTGTGTAATGCTTTTTTTAGTTCGTCTTGCTGCCGGTGCAAAGCCAGGGCACTCAGGTCGATCAAGGGCACATCAAGCGTAAGCTCAGGAGAAATGTACTGCACCGGCTCTCCATCGACTTGCGCAAAATAAGTACGCAGGCTCTCATGGCGCTTCACCATCTCATTCATGGCCCATCGCACACCGGCAACCTCCAGCATTCCTTGGAGACGCAACGCTTCCGGAATGTGATATTGCGTGCTGCCTCCCTCAATCTGGTCAATGAACCAAAGGCGCTCCTGAGAAAATGAAACTGGCAGCCGTTCAGGACGAGGATGTGGCCCAACCGGCAACTGTTCTTTGGCAAGCCCGCCAAGCTTCTCCGCAAGTTGCGCGACTGTTGGCGAATCAAACAGCGTACGCGCGGGAAGATCAAATCCAAGCACCGCGCGAATGCGGCTAAGTAGCTGCATGGCAATCAGTGAGTGGCCACCCAGATCAAAAAAATTGTCGTGGATGCCGGCGCGCTCTCGTGCCAGCACTTCACAAAAAAGCTGGCACAGGATTTCTTCTTCTGGCGTGCGCGGCAGAGCGTCGCTCTTGCTTAGCCATTCCGGAGAAGGAAGCGCGCGCCGGTCTAATTTGCCATTCGGTGTCAGAGGTAAAACCGGCAGTGCCACAATCGCTGAAGGAAGCATGTGCCGCGGTAGCTGCTCCGCCAGACTTTTCTGGGTAACTGTTACATCCAGTGAACCTGGCGAAACCGGAACAACATAGGCCACGAGTTCCTTGCCAAACCCAGGTCTCTCAGAAGCCAGCACAACTGCCTGCTTGATTTCATCGCGCGCGGTGAGCACAGCCTCAATCTCGCCGAGTTCTATGCGGAAGCCGCGTATCTTTACCTGATGGTCGGCACGTCCCAGGAAATTAAGCTGTCCGTCAGCACGCCACCGGACAAGATCGCCCGTGCGATACATCCGCTCGCCAGCCTCAAAAGGATTTGCGATGAAACGCTCGGCGGTAAATCCCGGACGGTTGAGATAACCCCGTGCCAGTCCCGCACCTGACAAATACAACTCGCCAATAGCTCCTACAGGCAGCGGCTGCAAATAACGGTCCAGCACGTAAGCTCGCGTATTCCAGATAGCGGAGCCAATACCTGGCTCGCTCTGTATGCCTCTCGGGCACAGTCCAAATGTCGAGTAGGTTGTGTCTTCCGAAGGTCCATATAGATTGAAGACACGTTGAATGTGGGCACACCGGTAAAGGTCCTGCACCAGGGCGTTGGGCAAAGCTTCACCCGCAAGATTGATCGTTTGAACGCCGGCTGGCAGGCCGGCTGAATCCAGCAGACTACGCGCCGCCGATGGAACTGTATTGATCAGGCGCAGACGGTCTCGCCACGGCATCTGCGGTAGATCAATGGCTGAATTCGCCAGCAGAACTGTTCCGCCGTGGCTGAGTGTGGCAAATAATTCAAAGACCGAGAGATCAAACGAGATGGATGTTGAAGCCAGCACCCCGCTCCACTCTTCACTTGTAAACACACTCCCGGCCCATTGGATAAATGCCGTGGCGCTGCGGTGTTCAATCACCACGCCCTTGGGTGTACCGGTAGAACCTGAGGTATAGATCACGTATGCGGGATGCTGAGGTAAGAGACCGCTGACACGTTCGCCATCACTCAGATTGTGCTCCGCTTCACGCGCTACCTTCGCAATCACGTCCGCGGCATCAAGCAAAAGCAGGTTCGCACCTTCTGGCAAACGTGCAGAAAGTTCTCGTGTGGTAAGAGTGCAGACTGGCGCTGCATCCTGCAGCATGCCGGCAAGACGCGCTGGAGGATATTCGGAATCTAGAGGCAGATAGACCGCTCCCGTTTTCAATACAGCAAACAGAGCCACTAGCATCTCCGGTGTGCGCGGCATACATATTCCAACCAGTGATTCTGGCCCAACCCGCATGGCGACAAGATGGCGCGCCAGCCGGTTGGCTGCGGCATTCAGATCTGTGTAAGTCAATGAATGTTCGCCAGACAACACGGCATTCAGATCAGGTGTGAGGGCCACTTGATCTTCAAAGAGCTGAGATACGGTGGCTTGTGAAACGGAATGCTCCGTAGCATTAAATTCAGTAATTACCTGACGGAGTTCTTCAGGCTGCAAGAGCGCAAACGTGGAGAGCGAACGCTCAAACCGCGGAGAGGCCAGTTGCCATAACAATGCTATGAAGCGTTGCTGATGCGCCGCGATCTCTTCTTGCGTGTAGTGCGCGGGATTCGCGTCAAAATCAATACGCGCATCGGTGCCATCCTGGCGGTCATAAACAATGATGGCAAGTTCATCCACCGGGCCGTTGGACAAATTGTGCGTGGTTGCTTTGCACCCGCCGAAATCAAGATCGTAATCAAACGACATTACGTTGACGAGCACGCCATAAATATTCGGATCAGCCGGCTTCAGCCCCAGATCGCGGCGCAACTCTTCTGATCTGTAGCGCTGATGACGCAGCATCTCAGCTTTCCGCTTCGTCACTTGCTTGAGCAAATCAAGGAAAGTTGTGCTTTCAGAAAAACTGACCCGCATCGGCAGGATGTTGGAAGCCATGCCTGGTATGCTGCGCATTTTGCGCCCCACACGCGCTGTAAGCGGCAGCCCAAGAACCACTTCCTCCCCACCAGTAAGCCGATGGAGATAAAGTGCCGTGGCGGCTTCAATCATCTGCGCCAGACTGGCCCCGCAATCTTTCTCCGTAGCAGCAAGAGATGCAATGAGCTGCGCAGGCAAATGACTGCTATGGCGAAGAAAAGTACGGGAATTTCCCGCTGACTTGCCGGAGAGAGTGACCGTATCTGGACGGCCGGCCAGAGCTGCCAGCCAATATTCACGGTCACGGTTGAGCCCGCTGCGGCGATAATTTTCTTCTTCATCATTTAATTCAAGAGAAGAAGGAAAATCTTTCTGGGATGCGCTGCCTTCTTCTACCAGTTCTGAATAAATTTGGGCTGCGCGCTTTGCAATCAGCGCGCCGCCTGCTCCATCCATGCAGATATGGTGATAACGCACATACCAGAGGAAATGTTCGGGAGCGAGCCGAAGCAGCGCGTAAGTAAAGAGCAGATCGTGATCAAAATCGATTGGTCGGGCGGTCTCCTCGCGCATCCAGGCATCAGCAGCCGCTCCCGGATCGTTCTGAACGCTGAAGTCAATCAGCGGCAACTGCCAATCTGAAAGGTCAGCCACGTATTGCCTGACTCCCTCAGCGCGGATTGCGATTCGCAGCCGCAGTGCATCGCATTCATTCACCAGCTGGCGCAAAGCAGATGCAAAAAGGTCAGGCCGCAGCGGACCGCGAATAGCAACGTACTCCGCAATATTGTAGGCAGGGCTGGCGGGATCGATCCTCTGCGCCACCCATATTGCCGATTGGGCCGCAGAGAGCTCACGTTCTTGCAAGGAGATTACAGGATTCATCCGCGACCTCGACCGCGGAGGATCGGCGCACTCCACAAAAAAAAGAAAACCATCTGGTAACGCTCGAAGATCATAAGAATCTCTGGTTTTTTGCTTTCCGACGAATGGCACATCATCCCCCACTTACCAAAGGGAGAGGACGATTTCCCTGTCTGGGATCGCTTATTCTGCTGCAGGCGCCCGGGATGGTTTTCATCCGAAGAGCATGCTTTACCTGCTAATCCTCAGAAGGGCGCGCTTCGTGGCGCGCGAACCAGGCTTGGAGTCGCCATTTTCTGAGTACTGCGGCTGGCCGTTTCCGGCCTGCGCAAAATTACATTAAAAATCTCTAGGCATTTCTAGTTTAGACATCCATGGCGAGGACTTGCAAGGCAGTCTCTTGATTTTTCGTGATCATGAAATAAATTTCTTTTTGGCGTAACATTTCGCATCCATATTGCGACCACACGCAACATTGTTTAGCAAAAAATACATGGTGGGAATTCAATGATCAGAAAAATTAAAATCCCGATTGTGCGTTCTTGAATTTATTTTCTGCGGCAGAATGTCTCTGACACCGCGATTAAAATCGCGTTAACAAGTAAGTGCCATGCTTGTAGATTTCAGGTTGCGCCACTCTGATGCCACTGCTACTGATTTATTAACCCACTAGAGCTTATACGCCCAATTTTCAATTATTTAGCTTATTGAAACCTCTAGTCAGCGGCGGTCTCTCCTACTTGTTACAGCAATCTGACGCTATACTTAGCTTGGAAGGCTGGTCGCCATGCTCTCCTCGCAACAGCCCGTGCGCATCTTCCTGATCACTCGATCGCTTCTGCTTTCCTTTGCTATAGCATTGATATTCATTAGTGGATGCGGCATGGGCACCAGCAATATGTCACAGGGCAGCGTTGTGGCCTTTGCTTTTGTTACAAACTCCGGGTCGGGTACGGTATCGGCATTTGCGGTAAGCAGCAACGGTTCCTTCACTCCGGTTTCAGGCGCTTCTGCTCTTGCGGGCTCCGGAGCAGAATTCATGGCTTTTGATATCGTGCATAAATTGCTTTTTGTCAGCAACCAGAATGCAAACACTGTCTCCGCGTTTTCAGTGAACATTACAACAGGCATGCTCACCGCCATTCCTGGCTCTCCATTTGCCAGCGGAGCACGACCCACAGGCATTGTGGTGGATGCGGCAGGCAAGTTTGTTTTTGTTGCTAACCAGGCGGATAGCAGCATTTCCGCTTTCAATATTGCGGCAAATGGTTCGTTATCACCCATTGCAGGCTCGCCTTTTGCAACCAGCAATCCATTCGGACTTGCCATTAATCCGGCTGGCACGCTCCTGTTTGCCAGCAATTTTCCGGATTCCACGATTTCTGATCTGAACACAGTTTCGGCATTTCAAATTTCGGCCAATGGCGCTCTCAGTGCGATACCCAGTTCGCCTTTTGCCACAGCGGGCACAGCGGGCTTTGCTTCCGTCATTGGCATTGCCGCTGATCCAGGTGGAAAATTTCTTTTTGCCGCTGACCACA
>DASRCD010000415.1:0-2690 GCA_035653315.1 Candidatus Angelobacter sp. | reverse complement strand
TAGCGATGCGCGCATCGGCAGCAACCAATTGCATTATGTAGGCCTGGAAAACTTTCGCAGCATCCTGCAGAGCCCAAGCTTTAAAAAAGCGCTTTGGAACTCAGTGATTTTTACTGTTAGCGCACAGATTATCGTGATCGTGTGCTCTACTATCCTCTCCATTGCGCTGGAAAAACCGTTTCGCGGGCGTGGCCTGGTGCGCTTCCTGATTCTTCTGCCGTGGGTTGCGCCGGTTTCACTGGGCACCATTGGCTGGAAGTGGATTCTGGATTCCATTTACAGCGTGATTACCTGGGTCTTGGTGTGGCTAGGGTTCGTCAATCATTTTTCACCGCCCATGTGGCTGGGAGAAGAGAAACTAGCTATGGCATCCGTCGTTATGGTGCACTGCTGGCGGCTGATTCCCTTTGCGACGGTCATTATGTTGGCGGGTTTAACGGCCATTCCAAAAGAAATTCCTGAGGCCGCATCCATTGATGGCGCCGGCTTTTGGAGAACGCTGTTTCAGATCAATATACCCATGATGACTCCGATTATCGGGGTGGCTGTGCTGTTCAGCACTATTTTTACTTTTACCGATATGACGGTGGTTTACATTCTCACCAATGGCGGCCCTTATGATTCCACGCAAACACTGCCCAACCTTGCTTTTACGCAAGGCATTCAGGGTAGCGACCTGGCCGCAGGCGCTGCGATTTCAGTATTTCTTGTGCCGGTGTTGGTGCTCGTCGCTTACTTAATGCTGCGCGTGGCAAGCCGGACGGAGGTCAGCTAATGGCGGAGATCAGCTCCGGTGACGTAAAAAGACCTCTGGGCATAACCATCATCAGCCTGCTTTTGCTGCTGTTCGGTTTGATGCATCTGGTGCTGGTTGCCATCCATCATACCGGCGCATTAACTGCCACGCGGCGCTTGATTGCCGCCGTGGTCCTGCTGGGACTTGCCTTTGGTCTTTGGAAAAAATACATTGCAGCGCGCGTTTTTCTTTTCTTCCTGCTGGCTGCCAATGTAATTGGCTGTTTGATGGCGCTGTTTTTATATGCGCTCAGGCAGTCGCAATACCATCTTGCCGGTGTGCTCGTAGCCGAGATTTGTATTTCAGCGGCGCTGCTCTGGTATTTGCAGTCTGCGGAGGTAAAAAAAGCGTTTCGCAGCTCAAATCCGTGGCCGGCCACCGTGAAGATGATTGTGCTAACGGTGTTTACCGTCCTGCTGGCATTCCCGTTTTACTGGATGGTCATTGCCACGTTCAAGCAGAACATTGATTTGTATGGAATGGAGAACAATCCATTCATCTTTAACCTGCCCCCCACGCTCGATAACCTGCGATTGCTTTTTGGGCAGACTGACTTCCTGCGCTGGTTGGGCAATACCGCGCTAGTGGGCTTTATTGTTGTTGGAATTACCCTGGCTCTTTCCTTGCCTGCGGCGTATGCTCTGGCCCGCCTCACAGGCCGCTGGGGAGAGCGTCTGGGCATCGCCATCTTTCTAACCTATCTTGTTCCGCCAACCCTGCTTTTTATTCCGCTTTCGCGCATCATCGCCATTTTGGGCGTGCAGGACACGATCTGGTCACTGGTCTTGGTTTATCCAAGCATTACGGTTCCATTTTCCATCTGGCTGCTCATGGCTTTCTTTAAATCAATTCCCAGGGAGTTGGAAGACGCTGCCATGGTGGATGGGCTTACACGTTTCGGCGCATTTATCCGGATGGTGGTGCCAATTTCTCTTTCCGGAATCCTGACCGTGGTGATTTTTACCTTCACCCTGGTGACCCAGGAGTTTGTTTATGCCCTGACGTTTATCTCGCCGGAGTCACAGCAGATGATCGGGGTTGGCGTTCCTATATTCCTGGTGCGTGGCGACGTTTACTTCTGGGGATCGCTCATGGCGGCTTGCCTGACGGCTAGCTTGCCGATTGCCTTTGTCTACAATCTGTTCCTTGATCGGTTTATTGCGGGCTTTACCGTGGGCGCGGTGAAAGGTTAAGAGGCGTTTTATTTAGATTTGCAAAGATCATTTCTTCAATCACTTAGCACGGCTGAATTGCATTCATAAAAGTACTTGACAGTGCGCGAGGGAAAGCAGAAAGTTATCGCGCACTTTTGCGCCTCAATTTCGTCTGACGCTGGCCCGGAAGTCCGGCGTATGAGGGGCTGTGAGCATTGATCGGCAAGTAGTTCTTAACTCAGGGAGAATTGAATGCCTACTTGGACACAAATTTACGACCCCTTTGGACACTGGTGGTTGTCAGCCTTGGTGGCCGCGCTACCCATTGTTGTTTTGTTTACCTTGATGGCGGGTTTACGCGTTAAACCTCATTGGGCCGCTCTTTCAGCGGCGGCTACCGCTGTCCTGGTTGCCCATTTTGCGTTTACCATGCCGTGGTCGTTAGCTGGTGGCAGCTTCCTCTATGGTGTTTCCACAGGCATATTGAACATCGTCTGGATTGTGGTGGCAGCTGTCTATTTGTATGACATTTCTGTCAGTACCGGCGATTTTGAAATTATGAAATCTTCCGTTGCCGGCATCACGGCAGACCGCCGGTTGCAATTGCTGCTGGTGGCGTTCTGCTTTGGCGCTTTCATTGAAGGCTGCGCGGGATTCGGTTCTCCTGTGGCGATTGCCGGCGCCTTCATGATCGGTTTGGGCTTTAAACCATTTCATGCCGCCGCGCTGAACCTGATCGC
>DASRCD010000414.1:0-9585 GCA_035653315.1 Candidatus Angelobacter sp. | reverse complement strand
TGTTGGCCTGGTGCTGCTGGTTTTCATCGGCTACCTTACAGGCTGGCCGGTTCCCGGAACTCAGGCCGGCCTCTTCGCGAATATTGCTGCTGGAATCTTCGTCATCATCTTTGGATTTCTCTTTGTCACCGTCTCCTCCCGCATTACCGGATTGATTGGCACTTCTTCCAATCCAATTTCCGGCATGGCGATTGCCACCATGATGGCAACGTGCCTCATGTTCCTCTTGTCCGGCTGGACCACCAATGCGCATAAGGCGCTGGTAATTTTGATCGGCAGCGTTGTTTGTATTGCTTCAGCCAATGCCGGGAACACATCGCAGGATTTGAAAACCGGCTTTCTTGTGGGCGCTACGCCCAGGCGACAGCAGATGGCATTGCTCATTGGTGTTTTTGTTTCCGTGGTAGCCATTGGCTGGACCCTGCAAATCATGAATCGCGGGCTGGAACAGATCCGTGCCGTCGGCCCAATCAAGCTTGATTTGAACAATCTGGAAGAAGGCGTTCGCGTGGTTCCGCCGGAATATGATCCGCTGCTGAACCGTGAATCGATCAAGGTGGTGGATGACAAGGGAAACCAGGTCGCTGAAAACGATCCCAAGCAATACAAACTCATAACCGCATTGGGAGCGCAGCATCTGGGCAACGGACAATACCTTTACAATCCCGCCACCGGCGCTATTGAACGGCAATGGATTCAGGGCATTGGCAGTGATAAAGCCGCGGCCCCGCAGGCCAACCTGATGGCAACCGTGGTGAATGGCATTATCGACCACCGGCTCCCCTGGAACTTGGTATTGATTGGCGTCTTCATTGTAATTGGAGTGGAGCTGCTCGGCATTCGCTCCCTGAGCTTCGCCGTAGGTTTTTATCTCTCAATTGCCACCACCCTGGCCATCTTCACCGGCGGAATTGTCCGCTGGCTGGTGGACCGCGCCGCAGCCAAAGCGGGTGAGCAGAAAGATGATAGTGAAGTGAGTCCCGGTTCGCTCTTTGCTTCCGGACTTATCGCGGCCGGCGGCGTAGTGGGCCTGCTGGGAATCTTTATTAAGCTGCTGGAGAATGCCCCCGCCGACAAGTGGTATCACATGAAAGAAGGCGTGCTTCTGCTGGGTACACGCTTCCCGACCATTGGTAACAGCAACTCTATTGCTGTGCTGATGTTCGCATTGCTGGCGGCGGCACTCTTCTACTTTGCCCGCAAGCCAATCGCGCGGGAAAAGTAAATCATCTAACACTTCACCTAATTGAAGCAGTCAAATCCACATCCCGCGTTACAACGCGGGATGTTGTTCGTTGGCGAGTTCCACAAATTCCTGGCTCTGGATTCGCAATCAAGCTCGCTTCTTCCCCGAATAACGTCCAAGGTTTTGTTGAGCTGCTTGAGTAAGCCATTGCCCCATGTCTCAAGAGGGCGTGTGCATGCTTGCAAACATCTCTCCCGTAAATATCCGGATAAAGCACTCTCATCCGTGACAATAAAAAAATCCCCTCCTGCATTTAAGCAAGAGGGGAAGCGTTTGGTTACTTGGATAAAAAGTCTTACTGTTGCGGCGGCTTCTGGGTCTGCTGCTGATCAGTGCTTGGCTGCTGAGAAGCTGGCTGCTGTGAGTTGTCAGGAGTTGCGGTTACGCCGCTGGTGGCTGCCGGAGCAGAAGTGTTGCTGGCGTTCAGATCGGCCAGGCCGTTCTTCAACAGGCTGATCTCAACCCTGCCGCCCTTCTGGCGCGTCATCTTGCCATCTTCCGCCTGGATGGGAGCATTGCCCATACCAACCGTGTAGATGCGATAGACCGGGATCTCATGGTTCAGGACCAGGTAACGGACAACCATCTGCGCCATCTCGCGTGAGTTCTCAATCGCAGTGGTGCCGTTGCCGGGCGAGAAGCCCTGGACTTCCACAATGTAACCCTTCTGGTTCTTCAGAGAGGTCGCCATCTGGTCAAGCGCATCTTTTGCATTCTTACTCAGCGCGCTCTGGCCGGCGCGGAAGCGGATTTCCGCCTGCGTGATGGGCTGATACTGGTCAATCTTGCTGACCGTATCTTCCACCGTGGCAATGCGGGTATGGGCCTGTTGCGCGGTCTGCTGCGCGGCATTGGCGCGATTGCCCGCGTCCAGCGCGTGCGCATCAGCGTCATTGGCCTTGCTCATGGCATTGCGGATGCCTTCGGTTGCCCGTGCGTCCACGTCAGCGATCATCTTTGCGTTCTTGGCCGTGAGCTCATCCAGCTCATTCACGCGGCCGCGGATGGGATCAAGCTGCCGGTTGACGTACTTTTTGCGGGCAAAAGGATTCAGGTGGCCCCAGAAACCTTCTTTGCGCTGGTACACCAACGGATCTTTTCCGGTGGCGGAATCGCTGCTCTGTGACTGCGCTTGCGATTGGTCTGGGGTGGTGTTGCTCTGTTGGTTCTGCTGCGCGACCGCAGGAACTGCCATGGCGGCGACAAGCGATAACGACAATAGATAATTCTTCATTTGGAAAAAATCCTCCGAACCGGGGGTCGTTCGAGCATCGGGGCCACGCCTATAAGCAGGGTTTCAGCAAACTCCCGAGTGCGCATAACGCTACGCTTCTGACTAGTGCATTGCGATTGCCAAACTCCTGAATTTAAAGAGCTGCGCGCAATCCTTTGTTTTCAATATTTTACAGCGAACACCTTAGGCCGGGTCATAACCTTGGACTGTCCAACCGAGTAAATTTTGCTCTGAAAGGCCCGGTCAAAATGCATAAGCAGAGCAGGTTGCCCATCAGTTTTGCGGAGGAGGCGTATGATTAGCGGTTTTGCTGCCTAAATAACCGGCATGGCTGATGCCGAGCAAACCAATCATTCCTGAAGACAATGCCGGCATCACTGCATATTTGGCGATCATATCCTGGCCCAGGTTTGTGCCCAGTTGGGCAAAGGCGTAATAAACCTGATAGCAGAATGCCACAATCATGATGATGGTAAAAAGAAACATCTGGACTTTGGCGATATCAACATAAGCCGTGTTCCCGACTTCGTCGCCCTCAAACATGTCGGTTACGCGCGCATCTTCAATTTTGGCATTTGCGTAAAGCGTGCCCTGGCGGTTGATCTCAACTTCCGCAGGGGACTCTCCCAGGGTTGTTGCCGCTTTGGTAACGGTGCTGGGGTCTGTATCCTTGGTGGTTTTGTTCTGCAAGATCAGCGGCGTGCCCACCAGCGAGGTTGTGCTGATTCCCATTAAAGCCCACAGCTGCGGGTCAACCCCAATATCCAAGGGAGCTGCTACTTCCGCCATGATCCGCCGGAAAGCAATGGTCAGGAACACTGAGAGGATCACAATCGACCACGCCACCATCTGAAAGCGCGACAAACTCATCAAATTCCGGTTGCTTACCAAAACTCCCAGAGGACGCCGTGAAATGATGGCTCCCAGGTACAGGCAAAGGACGATCAACAATCCCAGAATCAGCAGCCATGAGCGTGTGGCGGTATAGGTCTTATGCGTGCCCACGTAATAAATTCCAAGCACAATCAACGCAATCACCAGGGCTGATCCGCCCCTTTGGGCGTTATTCAATGGCGGCCTGGAACCAGCAGCGGGCGGCTTGCCAGACGAAGATGATTCCACGGCTGAGACTGTGACGGAAGAAGTAGTTACAGATACGCTATTCTGGTCGCTCATTCTTTCCTCTGAAATTGTTCATCCGACCTGCGAGAAAGTGTAGCGCAACTGCGGCCCGAGGCCAGTGATTTTATTGCGCATGAAGTAAAACGATTTTGATTGAATTCCTTCCGCGGGCTAAACATTGGCCTTTTTCTTTGCTGAACAAAACCGCCGGTGCTGCTCAAAGATGTAGCCGTCCGTCATTCCTCCCACAAAGTCGCATACAATCCAATGCAATGGCTCATGCCGCAACTTCTCCTGATAGCTGGCCGGCAATTCCCGAGGGAACTTCATAAAGAAGGAAAACATCTCTCCAATCACCTGCTCCGCCTGTTGCTTGTCCCGCCGCAGCGCCGGGCTGAAATAAACGTTTTCATAAAGAAATTCTTTTACCTGCCGCCGCTCTTTATCCACCTGAGGACTAAAAGCAAAAAGCCGCTGCGGAAAGCTGCGCACATCCTCCACCGACTGCACGCCGGCTTCCCTGACCAGTTTGCCGCTGTGGGCAATCAGGTCACTTACAAAACGGTCAAGCACGCGCTTAAGCGTCTCATTGAATTTGAGCTTCTCTGCCGCGTTGGGATATAACCGCTCTACTTCTTCATAAACCTCTGCGAATACCGGCACGTCCCTGCGCACCTGCTCATGCGTCAGAATTCCGGCCTCCACGCCATCATCAAGGTCGGCCGTGGAATAGGCGATCTCATCCGTTAAGTCAATCAACTGTGCTTCCAGCGGCGGACGCTTGTCCAGCAGATATTCGGCAAGCTGCGGAAACTCTTTTACATCATAGTCGCGTGAATGCTTGATGATTCCCTCGCGGACCTCAAAGGTCAGGTTCAGGCCGGGAAAATCCGCGTAGCGCTGCTCAAACTGCTCCACAGTGCGCAGAGCGTGCAGGTTATGGTCAAAGCGCTCGCCATATTCCTGCATGGCCGCATTTAAAACGCGCTCCCCGGCGTGGCCAAACGGTGGATGTCCCACGTCATGCACCAGCGCCAATGCTTCCACCAGGTCTTCATTCAGGCGCAGTTCAGCGGCAATGGTCCGCGAAATCTGGGCGACTTCGATAGTGTGCGTCAGCCGGTTGCGAAAATGGTCAGAGCGCCGCCGCGTGAAGACCTGCGTCTTATTTTCCAACCGGCGAAAGGCCCGTGAATGCACCACGCGGTCGCGGTCGCGCTGGAAATCATTGCGGTATGGATGGCCCGGCTCAGAATAGCGGCGTCCCCGGCTCTCTTCCGCACGCAACGCATAAGGGGCAAGCATGGATAAAGTTTAACGCAAGTGTAGCTATATCTCAGGGTACAATACGCCATCACCCTCGGCACAAACTTATATTTTGGGAACCCATGGTCCGCATACTGCAGCCTTTATCGCTCGGCAAAATTTTGGATGAAACATTCAATATTTACCGGAGTAATCTCTGGCTGTTCATCGGCATTAGCCTGGTTCCCAGTGTTGTTTTACTGCTGCTTAAACTTGCGGTCATACTAAGCAATTTAGATCCAAATAACATTGTTGTGTCTTCAAAGGGCATAGGCTTGTGGATTGCAAGCCTGATTACTGAGTCCACTATTACAGCGGCCACAACTTTCGCCGTCTCTGATATTTATTTGGAACGCCCAACAAGCATATCCGCCTGCTTTTCCCGTGTAGCGGGCAAATTACAAAGTGTGATTTATGCTTCCATCGCCGTTTCACTGATTGTTGGCTTTGGCACCATACTGTGCATTGTTCCAGGAATTTATTGGGCCGGAGTTTATGGAATTGCAATACCAGCCGTAGTCCTTGAAAATATCACAGCCCGCCAGGCATTGAGCAGAAGCTCAACTCTTACAAAAAACTCAGTTGGACGCGTCATTGTGATTTATTTCCTTACGACTATTTTTGTGACTTTCATCGTAGTAGCTATCCGTGTGGGTGCAGGGGTATTTGGAGCGGCAGCATCTCACATTCGTCTTGCCACGGTGTGGCAAGAAACAGTAACTACCATAGGTGGCATTTTGTTTGGCCCGATCACCGCTATTGCGCTTACACTTGCCTATTATGACCAGCGCGTGCGCAATGAAGCCTTAGATATTGAGCACATGATGAGTATGATGAACGCTCCAGTGGGCGTGGAGCTTCCTCCTCCCATTTTGTAACAGCGCATAAGAACACATAATAGCGTCTGTAGATTCTGCAGCTATGGAAACAGAATTTGTACTAAAGTTGGTTTGATTTCACAAATGTGAAATCTCGTCTATGGTCTTCTGTAAATTGCGAATGAATATTTGCAGAAATAACGTTTTTAATCGCATTCCGCAGGGCTTCAACATCTCCTGCCGGGACCAAAGTCAGCAAATAGTTATGGATCGCTTTCAAGTTACTTGTATGCAGGCAGATTTCCATTTCAAGATGTCACAAGGTGAAGAGAAGCCCACCCCTAAAAACAATTCAGCCCTTAAGCATGATGCCTAAGGGCTGAAGGCTGAAGGCTGATCTCTGATTGCTTGTTACTTCTGCGTCTGCTGGGCCAGCTTTACCTTGGTGCTTTCCAGCTTTTTGGTTACGCGGGAAACGTCTTCCTGGTCCACGTCAGCGGGAACGGATTTGTTCCATTCATCCAGCGCGCGTTCCCAGTGGGTGGCGGCCAGCTTGAAGCGATTCGTACGTGCATATAGTTCGCCAAGATGGTCCTGGACCGTGGCATCGTTGGGAGCTTTGTCGGCCGCGCGGCGAAGATTTTCTTCCGCCTGATCATAGTTGCCCAGCTTGAAGTAGATCCAGCCCAGGGAATCAATATAGTTGTAATTCTGCGGATCAAGGTCCAGCGCCTTCTTGACCAGCGTAAGCGCCTCTTCCAGATGGCTGTTGCGATCAGCCAGCATGTAGCCCAGATAATTCAGCGCCATGCTGTTGCTGGGATTCTGTTGCAGCACCTGGCGGAATGCCTGCTCCGCCTGCTCATATTTCTTTTGCCGCTCGTAAAGGTCTCCGGTAAGAAACAGGACGTATTCCTTTTCTTCCGGACGCGTGGCCAGTTTTTCCGCCTGCGCAATGGCGCTCTCCGCGTCTTTCCAACGCTTCAGGTGCATGTAAATCTGCGACAGCATAATGTAAGTGTCGCGATCTTCCGGATTTTCCTTCTGCACCGTCTTGGCAATCTGGATGCTTTCTTCAGTCTTGCCGGTATCGGCCAATTGCTGGGCCAATGCCAGTTTGAGGCTCTTGTCATTAGGAAGTTTTTTTACCGCTTCCTGCGCTGTCTTGGTGGCTTCCGCCCATTGTTTCTGCTCGCGGTAGGCGTCAATCACGTCCTGGTAACCGCGTGAAGTTTCTTCTCCACCCAGATCAATAATTTTGCGGAAGGTTTCAAGCGAGAGCAGCGGACGGCCTGCTTCACGATAAATATTGCCCAACCGTTCCAGGAACAATGCGCGGTTTGCCTTGTCTCCCGCGCGGGCATCGGGCGGCAAAGGATGTGTGGCCAGCAGCTTTTGCATGACCTGCCCGGCTT
Organism: Candidatus Angelobacter sp.; assembly: GCA_035653315.1. Classification (GTDB taxonomy): domain Bacteria; phylum Acidobacteriota; class Terriglobia; order Terriglobales; family Acidobacteriaceae; genus Angelobacter. The sequence continues at coordinate 2,445 of DASRCD010000414.1, read as the reverse complement.
CATCGTATTTGCCTTGCGCTTCCAGAATCAGCGCCTCGTTATAAGGAATTTCCAGTGAGTCCTGCACCAGCGCGCCGGCTTTTTTCAGGTTGTCCATGGCCAAATCAAATTTGCCCATGCGGCGGTAAATTTCCGCCACGCGCAGCGCCGCGGTTGCATCCTGCGGGTCCGCATCCTGGATCAACCGGTATTCTTCCAGCGCGGCTTCAATCTGGTTGTCATTGGCAAGGTTCTGCGCCAGTCCGCGCATTGCGTCCAGATTTTCCTTGTCAATGGCCAGCGCCTTGCGGAAAGAATCAATGGCTTTTTTATATTCCTTCTGCTGTTCGTAGGTAGTGCCTAAAGCGGAGTAAATTTTGGCCGTGCGCTTATCGTCTGGAACCGCGTTCAAAACATCCGTGGCTTTTTTGTTGTCGCCTTCGTCGTTATAGAGATAAGCCAGATTGGTGATGGCTTCTTCTGAGCTCGGATCAAGGTCCATTGCGGTCTTGAATTCATTTTCTGCTTTGCTCAGGTCTTTGTTCAGGTAGTAAAGGCGTCCCAGCAAAAGATGATTATCAGGATTTTTAGGTTCAATCTTGATAATGGCTTCATACTGCTCAATGGCTAGGCCCAGCATTTCACGCGACTGCGTGCCTGATTGCGCATCGCCCAGCGAGCGCAGATAGATACGGCCCAGCAATTTGCGCGCTTCCAGATTGTTTGGATCGCGCTTAATAATGTCCTGCGCTTCCAGCACCGCATCGCGGATGCGCCCGGTCTTGGCGTAAAGCTCTGCCAGCGAAGAATTCAGGTACTCGGAAGAAGGATCATTCTCAATTGCCAGCCGGTACTCTTCAATGGCCTTGGTCGCATACTCTGAGCGGCCGTACATCGCCATCATTTCTTCATACATGTGCGCCAGAGAGAAATGATAATAAGCAGCGCCCTGGTCCGGCTTCTTTGCTGCCTGTGGCGGAGCAGCCAGCGGATTCTTTTGCGTGTTCTGCGCGGCGGAATCCTTCTGCGCTGGGGCTTTGGAATCAGGCGTTTTGGGTGCAGTCTTTTGCGGCTGCTGGGCCAGCAGCGAGCCACCTGCGAACACAAACAAAGCTATAAAAAGAGTGCGGATTTTTATGAAAGTCATAATGCGAACCGAGAATTTACCCCTTTATTGGATGCGCGGGCGCGGGTGCCGGTGGCGACTATTTCCCTCTCAATTCTAGCCCTTAAATCCATACTTTTGCAGGGGATAACATTTCTTAACTAGTGACGGAAGTGACGCACGCCCGTAAGCACCATCGCCAGGTTCAGGCGGTTGGCCGCCTCAATCACTTCCTGGTCACGCATGGAACCGCCCGGCTGGATAATGGCTGTGGCCCCGGCTTTGGCAATTTCCTCTACGCCATCCGGAAATGGGAAAAACGCGTCTGAGGCGGCCACTGTGCCCTGCAAAGGTAAGATCGCTTTCATTGCGCCGATCTTGCATGAGTCAACGCGCGACATTTGCCCCGCGCCCACACCCACGGTTTGTCCTTCACGGGCATAAACAATGGCGTTTGATTTCACATGCTTGCAGACCTTCCAGGCAAACAGCAGGGCGCGCATCTCTTCCGGGGTAGGCTGCCGCTTTGTAGCGACTTTCAAATTCGCTTCATTCAACCGATGCGTGTCCGCATCCTGCACCAGCATCCCGCCGGAAACCTGCTTCATTGCAAACTTTTGTGCACCCTGCACAATCTCCACCAGGCGAAGATTTTTCTTGGCGGCAAATTTCTCCAGAGCTTCTGGCGTGAAGCTGGGAGCGGCAATGGCTTCCACAAACAATTTGGCAATCTCTTCCGCCGCTGCGCCATCAATCGTGCGATTCACCCCAATTACGCCGCCAAATGCCGAAACCGGGTCCGTCTCTTTGGCCTTCATGTACGCCTCAAGCAGGGTCTTGCCTGTAGCCGCGCCGCTTGGGTTGGTGTGCTTGATAATGGCGCACGCCGTCTCTTCAAATTCCTGCGCCAGGTCCCACGCTGCCTGCAAATCAACAATGTTGTTGAATGAGAGCTCTTTCCCCTGCAACTGCTTGCCGTTGGCCACGCCTGTGGATGAATAATCCGAGTACATGGCTGCGCGCTGGTGCGGATTCTCTCCATAGCGCAGGTCCATCACCTTGGTTAAAGCAAAGCGCAGAACGGAGGGGAAGTCACTCTCCGCATTCGACGCGTCTGCCTTCGGCGCTCCGGGTAGCTGAAACTGCGTTGCCGCTTCATTCAGCGTGGTTCTGGCCAGCACAGAAGCAATGGCATTGTCATAAGCCGCCGTTACGGCAAAGGCACGTTGCGCCAGCCGCCAGCGCGTCGCCAAGCTGAGCTCGCCGCCGGAGCTCTGCATTTCTTTGGCGATGGCCGAGTAATCATCCGGCGTAGTGACAATAGCAACGTCTTTAAAATTTTTGGCTGAAGACCGCACCAT